>JAEZLU010000240.1 GCA_023415075.1 Bacillota bacterium | reverse complement strand
AGCCCAGCCTTTTCTGGAAAAGCTGTATCAGCTGGTGCAAGGATCGGGCTTCGTTGTCCTGCTGCTCGATCATGAAGCCTGCGTTATGGAACTGGTGGGCGATCAGGAGATTCTTGACCGGCATAGCCATTTTCGCATCGGCGAGTACTGGAACGAAGAGTTAAAAGGCACCAACGCCATGGGCCTAGTCAAGATCGAGCAAATACCGCTGCAGGTTTTAGCGACCGAGCATTATTCGCAGTTCAATCACTGGCTTACGTGTTCGGCGGCGCCCATTCGCGGCGAAAACGACGAGATGATCGGCATCATCGATGTATCCGGCGATTGCCGCCATACGCATGCCCACACTTTGGGCATGGTCGTCGCCGCGGCTCAGGCGATCGAGAATCAGCTTCGCCTGGAGGCTGCCAACGCCGAGATCACGCAATCGTATAACAATATCGCCGCAATTATCGAATCGATGTCCGACGGCCTGATTTCCTTCGATAAGCACGGGCGGATCACCCAGGCTAATCCGCTGGCCCTGAAGATTCTGTCGATCCCCCAGGATAAGTGGCAGGGAAAGTCGTTAGCCGAAGTGCTGGCCAATCCGGAGATTGTTCGCGATATTCTCAGTTACCGGCGAAAAATCAATGACCAGGAAATTATCTTCGATACCAGCCGTGGCGGGGTGCATGCGCTGCTTTGCGGCCGGCCGATTTTAGGCCAGCGGCACGAAATATACGGCGGCGTGGTTACCCTGAGGGAAATTGACAACGTGCACCGGTTGGTGACCAAAATGGTGGGGGCCCAGGCCAAATTCACCTTCGACGACATTATCGGCGCCAGCGCCGATCTGGAAAAGGCCATCGCGGTTGCCAAAACCGTGGCCCCGAGCCTGTCTTCGGTATTCCTGCTGGGCGAAAGCGGTACCGGCAAGGAGATATTCGCCCAGGCAATACATAACGCCAGCCCCCGGGCCAAGGGCCCCTTCGTGGCCATAAACTGCGGCGCCGTCCCCCGCGAGCTTATCGAAAGCGAGCTGTTCGGCTATGACGAGGGCGCGTTCACCGGCGCCAAGCGCGGCGGCAGGCCGGGAAAGTTCGAGTGGGCTAATGGCGGGACGATTTTTCTCGATGAGGTTGGGGACATGCCGCTCGAGACCCAGGCGTCCCTGTTGCGGGTTCTCCAGGAGAAACAGGTCGTCCGCATCGGCGGCTATAAGCCGATTCCCGTGAATATCAGAGTTATTGCGGCGACTAACCGCGATATCAAGGAGGAGGTTCGCAAAGGCAATCTCCGGTGGGATCTTTATTACCGGCTGAACGTTATCTGCATCACGATTCCGCCGCTGCGCGATCGGGGCGGCGATGTGCTGCTGCTGGCCGAGTACTTTATCGGTAAGTTTTCCGAAATATTGCGGCTGCCGGTCGGCCGGCTGGATAGCGCCGCGGCGGCCGCTCTCAAGGAATATTCGTGGCCGGGAAATGTCCGCGAATTGTCCAATACGATGGAGCGAGCGGTAAACCTGGCTAACGGCGGCGCCATCTTGTTGGAGCATTTGCCGGAATCGCTGCAGGCCATTTCCAAGCCGGCGAAAAAGCGGGCTGACAACGCCGTTTCCCTGGACAAGTTTGAAAGAACGCTGATAATTGATACTTTACGCAACGTCGATGGCAATATATCAAAGTGTGCGGCAAATTTGGGCATAGGCCGCAATACGCTCTATCGCAAATTGAAAAAATATAGTATTTTTCGTCACAATATCTGACCTTGCGCTGGGGTTGGCACGAGCCCCCGCTGGTCTGCAGTGGAACAGTTCCATAACGGAGCACTACGGGACGAACAGCGGGCGCGTACAATGGATTAGCTTTACACCGCCACCGGTGTGCTGGCTCGTTTTGACACATGCGGCAGGCGGCCTGTGGCGTGAGCAAGCCGTAGTTTTTGGCCAGGGCCGCGGAGCTTGTTGGTGCGAGCGGAAGGTGCTGCGGCCCATCGTCGTTGGCATGGTAATTGCTGGATTATCCTGCGGGTATTCCCAAAAAATGGAGGAGGGGTTTTATGTCCAGCGCAGTCCATGCCAAAATGGTGGCCGAGGCTTTGGCGGCCCAGGCGGCGGATGTAGCCGTCGTCAAGGCGAAAAGGGGGCAGGCCTTCGAGATTGCCGACGCCAAACCGTACGTCGACGCCGTGAACGGAATGAGCGTGGGGGAAGGCCAGAGCCCGGAAGTTATTCGTCTTCATAAGGACTCGGTCAACGCCCATTACGAGATTTTGTCCGCGTTGACCACCACCGTGCGGCCGGAAGATGATCCATTTGTCGAGCATTACCAGACGCCGGCCATCCTCGAAATCCTCTATGAACTGGACCCGGCCTTCCGGCAGGCGATGGAGCAGTTTATCGCCGCCATTCCGCAGAACGAAGCGTTCATCGGCCGGGAAGCTGCCCGCCGCTACGGCGGTTTTTACGGTCCAACCTGCGTCGTCGATTTTGCCTATTGCCCGGGGTCTACCAGCAACGTCGTCAATAAGATTCTCAGCGGCATGACCATGGATAACAAATACAAGCAGGCCATCCTGTCGTCAAAATCCTGGGGGATGAACACTTCTTACGGGATAGGCGCCGCTTTTGCCGCCTCGGTTGAAGCGGGGAAAACGATGGCTGAGGCCGTAAACGACGAAATCGCCATGCTCCAGCTGGTGTATGACCGGCCGATCGAGGCCCAGACCAAACTCATGACCGACCTGGGCCATTCGTCGTTCGATGTCAAAAAGTATATGGAAACTTACAAGGAAAAAATGCTGCCGGCCGTCGAGGCGGCTGTCGGCGCCGGCGTGCACTTCGGCAATATCGTAACCGTGCCGGCCTATTGTGTCGGCGATGTCGCCCATCATATCTCGCAGTCGATGTTCAATATGGCCAAAGACGATGTAACCATGGGCATCATCGAGGCGGTGAGCGGCGTAATGGAAAAAACGCTGAACCTCGGGTTGCAGCAAGGCTTCAAGAGCCACTACGACATCCTCAGTGTGGCCACCGGCTCGACGGCCGCCGCCGTTGCCTACATCCTGGAGAAGGACGGCTTTACCGCCGCCATGGTGATCGATCTGCTTACCAAACGGTATACGAATTTTGTCCAGAAGTTCCCCAACCGTGGGCCGGCCGCCGAGCTGCATAACTGCGATTTCATGGATATGCTCAACCGCGGCAGCAAGATCATCGATCCGGCGCCGATGGGTGCCGGCGGCAAAGTTAAAGGGGTCGCGGTGCAGCTCGATGCCGTCGACGCCAGCGAGGTTCTCGCCAATCCCCAGCG
>JAEZLU010000112.1 GCA_023415075.1 Bacillota bacterium | reverse complement strand
GAAGTGCGGCGGCGCCTGCCGGAATGCGCGATGCTGGCGGGACTCAGCAATGTGACCGAACTGGTCGACGCCGACAGCACCGGCGTAAACGCGCTGCTGGCCGGGATGGCTGTTGAACTTGGCATCGGTTATCTGCTGACAACCGAGGTGAGCCACCGCGCCCGGGGAACGGTCCGCGAGGTCAGGCGGGCCTGCGATTTGGCGCAGCGGGCATTGGCGGCGGGGCGTCTGCCCAAACACCTCGATTACGGGCTGCTGACCATTAAGGACCCGTGCGGCAACCGGTTTACGCCTGAGGAATTATTCGAGATGCATCAGGCCGTACGGGATGAAAATTATCGGATTTTTGTGGCCGATCAACATATATACGTTTTTAACGCCACGGTATTTTTACGCGGCACCGACGCCAGGACGCTTTTTTCCGGGATGACCGTCAAGGATTGCGGTCACGCCTTTTACCTCGGCCGGGAACTGGAAAAGGCGGAACTGGCCCTCCGCCTGGGCAAAAGATATGTGCAGGATTCGCCTCTGCGCTGGGGTTATCTGAGCGGGTAGGGGCGACGGCCGGCAGAAGGAGGTTGCCATGATCCTTGAAGCGATTGTCTCTTCGGTTAACGCCGCCGGCCAGGTCAATTTTGCCCCGGTGGGGGTGCATGTCCTTTCGGTTGCCCCGGCCGAGCGGGCGAGTCTGCGCCTTTATTCCGGTTCCCAGACCTACGCCAATCTGCTTGCCACTGGGCAGGGGGTTATTTGTTTCTGCAATGATGTCGCGCTTTTTGTCGAAACCGCCCTATATTCGGCTACCCCGCCCTCCGTGCCGTCGCAGGCGGTGATCGTCCCACGATTGGCGGCGGCGGACACGGTGTGGGAATTTACGGTAGATAATTTTAATACAGCGGCCGAACCGGCTATCGTGGCCGTCCGGGTGGTGCATCGCCGTCAGGGTGCTGCCGGCTTCGACGGCTTTTGCCGGGCGCGGGCGGCGGTGCTGGAAGCGACGATCGCCGCCACCCGCTGGCGGCTGGCGCCGGATAAGCTGACCGAACGCTGGAACGACTGGCGGGAAATTGTCGTGAAGACCGGCGGGGCCAGCGAATGGAAGGCTTTTAATCGGGTGTGCGCCTTTCTGCGGGCCGCCGGGCTGGTTTTGCCGCCGGCGCGGACCGGGCCGGTGCAGGTTAAGCGCGGAAGGAGAAATGGTCAGGATGAAAAAGATTTTGCTCCAGCTTGAAGCCGACCCTCAGGCGAGTGTTTTCGACCAGATCACGGCCTACGACGCCGGCGCCGACCAGGTTCTGGCTTACGGAGGCGTCACCGCGGACGAAGTTGCCAACCTTGTCTACGGGGCAATGTTCACCCGGGGCGGCGATAATTTGCGCAATACCGCCATATTCGTCGGCGGTGCCCGAGTCGCGCCGGCGGAGACGATCATGCAGCAGGTGCTGGCCACTTTTTTTGGCCCGGTGAGGGTGTCGGTAATGTTCGACGCCAATGGCTGCAATACCACGGCGGCCGCCCTGGTGCGCAAAGTGGCCGGTGGCGGCGCCCTTGCCGGCAAAAAGGCCCTGGTGCTCGGCGGCACCGGCCCGGTGGGGGTGCGGGTGGCCAGTTTGCTGGCCAGGGAGGGCTGCCAGGTAGCATTGTCTTCCCGCCAGTTCTTGCGCGCCCAGGAGGTTTGCCACCGTCTGGGCGCGGACGCTGCTATCCAGGTAAAGCCGCTGCAGGTGGCCGGGGCCACTGAGGCCGCCGTGGCCTTGGGCCAGGGTGTCAATATTGTGGCCTGCTGCGGCGCCCCGGGCGTACGGCTGCTCGAGCAGGCCGCATGGTCGGCCTGTCCATTCCTGGAGGTCGCCGCCGATATCAATGCCGTCGAGCCGCTGGGGCTTGAGGGAATAAAGGTGAGCGACGACGGCAGAGAGCGGCAGGGAAAGAAAGTCTTCGGCGCCATCGCCATCGGCAATCTGAAAATGAAAATTCACCGGGCCGCCGTCCAAGCTTTGTTTGCGGCTAACGATCGGGTGCTTGACCTTGAGGCGGTCTACAGCCTGGCGAAGACTTTGGAGAACTGACGGCGATGTACCTGCTTGTGGGGGTAAGTGCCCGGGCGCTGCTGGAGTCAGCCGTGGAGTCCGGCTGCCAGGCGACGGCGATCGATTACTTCGGCGATCAGGACTGTCGCTGGCGCGGCCCCGCCTTCAGCCTAGCCGACCTGGGCCTCAGGCCGTCGGTGAAAAATCTTTTGCAGGCCGCGGCAACGCTGGCCTTCGCCGGCAGGAATGGCCGCCGGCAGGCTTTCAGCGGCCTGGTTTACTCGTCCGGTCCGGAGAATCAGCCCCAGGACCTCGAAGTATGGGCGCAGCACGGCTTGCTGTTGGGGAACGGGCCAGCAACGCTGGCAAGGGTGCGGAATCCCTGGGAGCTGCGGGATACGCTGGCCGCAGTCGGCAGCGCGATGCCCCCCTTTTATCCGCTGGAAGAATGGCGGTATACGCCTGCGGGAATGGGCTGGCTTATCAAACCCGTTCGCGGGGGCGGCGGCCGGGGCATCCGGCTTCTGGCGGCGACCGAGGCCGGGGCCGCCGCCCAGCTCGCGGCCGTAAGCGATAAAAGTCGCTATCTTGTTCAGCAGTTTATTCCCGGGATAGCGGCCTCAGCCACCTTTATCGCCGATGGTCGCCAGGCAGCCGTGGTTGGCACCAGCCAGCAACTGGCGGCCGGCAACGGTCTCGGCACCGGCCGCTTCGCCTACGCCGGCAGCATCGTGCCGCTGGCGCTTCAGCCGGCTCACGGGCTGCCCGACCCCGGGCCGGAACTGGCCAGGATCGCCGGCCATTTAACAGCGGTTTTCGGCTTGCGGGGCCTGAACACCCTGGATTTCATTATCAATCAGCGGGGCATTTGGGTACTGGAAGTAAATCCCCGCTGGTCGGCCTCGGTCGAACTCATCGAACGCTGGCGCGGCGAACGGCTTTTTCGCCGCCACGTGGCTGCCTGCGGCCCGGCCGGCCTGCCGGCTGCCGCCATCCCGTCGGCGAGGGGCCGGCGGTGCGGATTTTGGGGCAAAGCGATCGTTTACGCCCAGGCTTCGTTTCAGGTCACGGCCACTGCCCGCGAGCTGGGGGATTTTTACCGGCTGGGCCTGCGGGATATTCCTGGCCCGGCGACCAGCGTTGCCGGCGGACAGCCGCTTTGCAGCGTGCTGGCGTGGGCCGGGACGGCCGCCGCCTGCCGGCAGGCCTTGGTTGACAAGGCGGCCTGGGCTCGCCGCGTTTTGGGCGACGTTGCCGCCGCCCGGGGCGATCCGGGCGGCGGCCGGCACAAGGCGCCGGCTGTGGCGGAATGGCAGTGGCGTTTCGCCGGAGGAAAAACAGGAAAGGGAGCGGGCCATGAGTAGTGTTGCCGGCCTTTTGATCACCGTACGGACAGCCAGGCAGGGGGCCGCAATGGAAAGCGGCAAAGGGACGCCCGAATACCTGGCCGAGATTGCCACGCTGCGGGTCGCTGCCGTCGATCTCGCAACACTGGCGTTGGCTCCGGGGCAGAAGGCCCTCTTGAAAAGCGCCTATGGCGAAACGGTTGTCGCCTGTCAGGGCGCCGAGGGACCGCCAGGTATCTTTTTCCTGCCGCTCGGACCGGTCGCCAATAGGGTTTTCGGCGCGTCGGCGACCCACGGCAGCGGCGTGCCGGACTGGAAAGGCCTGGAGGTAGTGCTGACACCGTACGCCAAGATCGTGGGAAAAGCGGATGAAGAAACGGGGGCAAAGTGAGTGGCTGAACAACAACGGGACGTAGTATGCACCTTTTGTGGCTGTTTGTGCGACGACCTGGAAGTGGCAGTAGAGAATAACACGATTGTCGCCGTCAAGCGGGCCTGCGTCATCGGCCGGAACAAGCTGATGCACGCCACGGCCAATCTGGCGGCGCCGAGTGTTGCCGGCCGGGAAGTAGCCCTGGCCGAGGCCGTTGGCGAAGCGGCCGCCATCCTGAGTGCAGCCCGCTATCCGCTCGTTTACGGTCTGAGCAGCACGACCGTCGAGGCGCAGGCGGAGGCGGTGGCAATCTGCGAGCTGATCGGCGGTACGGTTGACAACCCGTCTTCCTACTGACACGGTCCGGGCGTTATCGCCCGCCAGCAGGTCGGGCTGGCTTCATGCACGCTGGGCGAAGTAAAAAACCGAGCCGATTTGGTGGTCTATTGGGGCTGCAATCCGGTGGAATCCCATATGCGTCACCTCAGCCGCTATTCCGCCCTGCCCAAAGGGTTATTCAATCCTCACGGCCGTAAGGGCCGCAAGGTCGCCGTCATCGATGTTCGCCCCACGGCGACGGCAAAAGGGGCCGATTATTTTTTCCAGGTAACCCCGGGACACGATTTCGAGATTGCCACGGTGCTCAGGGCTTTGGTCAAAGGCTTGCCGTTGGAGGGGGCCGAGGAAGCGGCCCTGATTGCCGGCGTACCGCTGAGCGCCTGGCGGGAACTGGCCGGGATGATGAAGACGTGCCGTTATGGGGTCGTCTTTTTCGGCCTGGGGGTAACCATGAGCCGCGGCAAAGACGCGAATGCCGAACAAATTTTGACCCTGGTCCGGGAAGTGAATAGTTATACCCGCTTCTATGCGCTGCCAATGCGGGGCCACGGCAATGTCACCGGCAGCAATCAGGTGATCGCCTGGCAGACCGGCTTTCCCTTCGCCGTAAACTTCAGCTGCGGCTATCCCCGCTATAATCCGGGCGAGTTCAGCGTCGTCGATATGCTGGCACGGGGCGAAGCGGACGCCGCCCTGATCATCGCCACCGATCCCGGGGCCCACTTGCCCCACGCTGCCGTACAGCATCTGGCGAGCATTCCCACCGTCGTTCTCGAGCCGCACTGCAACCTGACGACGCCATGGGCCCGCGTGGTCATCCCGGTGGCGCCCGCGGGGGTCGGCGCCGCCGGCACCTTCTACCGGATGGACAATGTTCCCCTGCGGGTCAAAAAGCTGGTTGAGTTTCCCTATCCCGGCGACCGGGAAGTTCTCAAAGCGATAAAGGAGAAAATCGCCGATGCTAAAGATCGTTAACGGCCAGGTTTACGACCCGGCCAACGGGATCAGGGGAGAGGTCCGCGACATCTGGCTGGCGGGCGGCAAAGTGGTAGCCGCTCCGGCGCCGGCGGGAGCGCCGGCCCATGAAACGATCGACGCCGCCGGCTGTGCGGTAATGCCGGGCGGGGTGGAGATTCACAGCCATGTGGCCGGCGCCAAGGTAAACAGTGGCCGGGTGATGTGCCCCGAGGATCACTATGATTTTTTCCGGGCGCGGACGGCTGTGACCCGTGCGGGCAGCGGCTATACCGTACCCAGCACCTTCCTGACCGGCTACCTGTATTCTGCGCTAGGCTACACGACGGTTTTCGAGGCGGCGGTGCCGCCTTTGACAGCCCGCCACGCCCACGAGGAGCTACGGGATATTCCGCTATTGGATAGCGGCTTTTTTACCCTGATGGGCAATAACTACCTTGTCATGAAAACGCTGAGCGACGCCGACGCCGGGCGGCGGCGGGAAAGGTTGCGTGAATTGGTGGCTTGGCTGCTGCGGGCTACCAGGGGCTACGCCGTCAAAGTGGTTAATCCCGGCGGCGTGGAAAGCTGGAAATGGAACCAGGGGTCGGTAACGCTGGATACGGCGGTGCCGCCGCTGGGGATCACGCCGCGCCAGATTATCACCGGCCTGGCCGAAGCGGCCGGCGACCTGGGGCTTCCTCATCCGCTGCACCTGCACGCCAACCGCCTGGGGGAACCGGGCAACTACAGCACGACGCTGGAGACGATGCGGGCCCTCGAAGGCTACCGGGTCCATTTTACCCATTTGCAGTTCCATTCGTACGCCGCGGCCAAGAACGGCGGCTTTGCCTCGGCCGCGGCTCCGGTCGCCGAATACATCAACACGCACCGGGACTTCACCTGCGATGCCGGTCAGGTGGTTTTCGGCCGGGCCACGACGATGACGGCCGACTCGCCGATGCAGTTCCGCCTGCATCAGCTGACCGGAAATAAATGGGGCAATACCGACGTCGAGCTGGAAACAGGGTCAGGTATCGTCCCGCTGAGCTATCGGCCCGACGTGCTGGCCAACGCTGTCCAGTGGTCGGTTGGGCTGGAGCTGCTCCTGCTGATCAGCGACCCGTGGCGAATATTTCTCACCACCGACCACCCCAATGCCGGGCCGTTCACCGCTTATCCCGAGATTATCCGCCTGCTGATGGACGCCGGCTACCGGCAGGCCCGCCTGGAAGAACTTCACCCCAAATGCCGGCGGTTCACCTGTCTGAGCGAACTCAACCGCGAATATACGCTGGCTGAGATTGCCGTCATAACCAGAGCCGGCCCGGCCCGGGCCCTCGGGCTGAGAAACAAGGGACATCTAGGGCCGGGCGCCGACGCCGACGTGGCCATCTACCGCCTGCAGGACGACAAGGCAAGCATGTTTGCCCGGCCGGCCTACGTGATCAATGAGGGGCGGGTCGTCGTCCGCGACGGGCAAATGACTGAGAGCTTCGGCGGCCGGACCTTCTGCGTCGCTCCGGCGGGGACCGGCGGCTTGCCCGCCGACCTGGCCGAGGATTTTGCCGATTATTATTCGGTCGCCCCGGCCAACTTCCCGGTAGAGGACGAGTACCTGCGTCGGCCGGAGGTGATCGCATGCGGCTGAATGGCGTGGAAATCGAAGATACCTTCGCGGAAGCATTTACGATGTACGGGACGCGGCTGACGCTTACCGCGGTCAGTGACGTATGGGCCCGCCATGCCGCCGCGGCAGCCACCGGTTTTGCGACTTCGGTCATCGGCTGCGGCGTCGAGGCCGGCGTCGAGGGACCGCTGCCGGTGACGCCCGATGGCCGCCCGGGGCTGAACTGCCTCTTTTTCGCCGTGTCGAAGGACGACCTGGAAAAGCAGCTGCTGAAACGGGTCGGCCAGGCGGTTATGACCGCTCCCACCGCGGCCTGCTTCGACGGCGGCCTGCCCGAACTGGCGGCCGACGGCCCCGCGGTGCCAGCCAAACTCAACATTGGCGGCAAGCTGCGCTTTTTCGGCAACGGCTATCAGGCCAGTAAATTAATCGGCGACCAACGTTTCTGGCGCATCCCGGTAATGGAGGGGGAATTCCTCGTCCAGGAGGAGTTTACGGTCGCCAAAGGGGTCGGCGGCGGAAACTTCCTCATCCTGGCGGAAACGGCGGCGGCGGCGCTGACGGCTGCCGAAGCGGCGGTGGCTGCCATAAGCAAGGTGGGCGGCGTCGTACTCCCGTTTCCAGGCGGCATTGTCCGCAGCGGCAGCCAAGTGGGCTCGCGTTATAAGTTTCTGCCGGCGTCGACCAATGAAGCGTATTGCCCGACAATCAAAGGGCGCGTACCGGCAAGCCATTTGTCGCGGAACGTCAACTGCGTACTGGAGGTCGTCATCGACGGGCTGACGGCCGCCGTGGTGGGCGAGGCCATGCGGGTGGGAGTTCGGGCCGCCTGTCTGCCAGGGGTGCAGCGGATTACCGCCGGCAATTACGGTGGCCGGCTGGGGAAACACCATTTTTATCTCCGGCGGCTACTGGCCGGCCCGGGAGAGCAGCCGGAGGGGAGCGGGCCATGATAGCACGGGTAACGTTATCACTGGGCAATAAACCGACATGGCCGGTGGAGGCGGAAAGCCTAAACCCGCAGAACGTTGCCGGCAAGGATAAAGACGCGATCGCCGCCTTGCCGCTGTTGGTCGGTAACCGCTGGCAAAAGGCGGGCGACTATTTCGACGTGGCCATTGACGCGGCAGGGGAGGCGGCGGGGGACGCCGACGGCCGGCCCGCCGAACTCGTGCTCCGGGGAGATTTGTCGCGGTTTAAGCGGCTGGGCGAGGGGATGACCGCCGGCCGGATGGTTGCCGACGGGCCGGTTGGTTTTCACGCCGGCGCTTTTATGAGTGGCGGCACGCTTACCATTCTCGGGGATGCCGCCGATTGGCTGGGCGCCCATATGCGGGGCGGCAAGATTGTCGTCCGCGGTTCGGCCGGTCATTTTGTCGGCGCGGCCTACCGCGGTTACCGGCAGGGCATGACCGGCGGCACCATCCTGGTGACAGGGGCCGTGGGCCAAATGGCGGGAGCCCGCCTACGCCGCGGCGTCGTCGCCGTGGGCGGGGACTGCGGCGATATGGCAGGCTTCGCCATGCAGGCCGGCAACATCGTCATCGCCGGCGCGGCCGGCGCCCGGGTCGGGGCGAAGATGGTACGGGGGACGGTTGTGCTTTTGCAGCCGGCGGAGTTGTTGCCTACCTTCTACTACAACTGCACCTACCGGCCGCTGTTCTGGAGTCTGCTGCACAGCCGGCTGGCCGACGAGGGCTTCACGCTGCCGCCTTTCAGCCGCG
>JAEZLU010000025.1 GCA_023415075.1 Bacillota bacterium | reverse complement strand
AAGGCCGTCTGCTGCGTTGCGCCTGCAGCTTGATTGCTAGCGTACCTTACAGGTACGCGTCGCGGCACAAGCTTTGTCGCGCCTTGCATACGGTCCTTTCTGAACGGCCTAAGCCATTATCCGGGTTGACCAAAAGCTCCTGTTACGACGTACTTTCCCGGTACGCCTCCGGTCGCGTCCTCGGCCCGCCTGGCATCTGGGGCTTTCTGAGCGGCCTCAAGCCTTTTCCGCCCCCGGCTAAAAGCTCTCCTTATATTACTTCGTCGTAATGCGCTATCTTTCTCTATATTTCTTACAAATATATTGGCCTAATTATAACGAGGAAAAAAAAATCAGTCAAGGGCGGATTTGCCGAACCTGGCAAGAAATACGCCCGTGACCTCTATTTCAGCATCGCCAAAATTTCCCCGGCCACCGCCTCGGCAGCCTGCGGCCGGCCCAAAGCCTTGGCCGCCGCCGCCATTGCCGCCAGCCGTCCGTCGCGGTCGGCCAGCAGCTCAGCCGTCCGGACCGTAAGCTCGGCAACGGCGCCGACCCGCACGGCGGCGCCGCTGGCCGTCAGAAAGCGGGTATTGGCCTCCTCCTGCCCGGGTATCGGCCGGTAAATAACCATCGGCAGGCCGCAGGCCAGCGCCTCGGCCGCCGTCAGACCGCCCGGCTTGGAAATTAAAAGGTCGGCCGCCGCCATAAGCTCGTGGACGTTGTCGACGAACCCCAGCGGCCGCAAAGTAACGTGCTTCAGCGCCGCCGCCTGGGTGTGCAGCTTCCGCTCGAGGGCGGCGTTCCTGCCGGCCACGGCGATAAGCTGCAGCGGCAGCCCGAGACTGTCGAGGTCGGCAACGATCTCGCCCATCGGCAGGACACCGGCACCGCCGCCCATGATAAGCACCGTCGGCCGGCCGGCCGCCAGTCCGAGTTTTTCGATGGCAGCCGCCTTATCGACCGGCGCGGCGAAACCTTCAGCCAGCGGGATGCCCAACGCCCGGCTGCTCGCCTTCGCCACTCCGTGCTCGGCCAGGTAATCGCGCAGGGCCTCGTTGGCCACGAAATAACGGTCAAGCTCGGGATAAACCCACAGCCGGTGAACGACATAGTCGGTCACCACCGCCGCCGTCGGCAGCCTGAGCCGGTCGCTGGCCAACAGGTGGGCCACCAGCCCGGCCGGCGTCGCGTGGGTCACCACCACCGCATCCGGTCCGAGAGCGGCGATATACCGTTCCATCCGGCCGGCCAGGTAGCGGCTTACGAGCGCCCGTCCGGCCAGAGCCAGCCGGCTGCTGTTACCCCAGCCGTAAGCCATGCCGTAGGCCTGCGGGAAAACCTCGAGAATCTTTAAATAAACGCCGAGGATGGCCCGCCCCAGCCGCGGGCTGAAAAAGTCGAAAACATTGGCGAACTCGGCCGCCACGTCGGGTGCCAGCCGAACAAGGGCCGCCCCGGTAGCCCGGGCCGCCCGCACATGGCCGGCTCCGACCGGCGCGCTGATGAACAACACCTTGCGCCTCGCTTCCACCATCTTTTTCCTCCTCAGCTCAATCTGCCGTACAGCCGCACCTCGCCCGGCGGGCAGCCGGCCGCCAGTTCGGCCGCCGTCCGGCCGCCATATACCGGTAGATCGGGAGCCACCTCGGCCAGCGGCACCAGCACGAAACAGCGCTCGTGAAACCGCGGATGCGGCAGCACCAGCTCCGGCGTATCCAAGGCCACGCCGCCATACAGCAGCACATCGATGTCGATAACCCGCGGGCCCCAGCGCACCAGCCGCACCCGGCCCATTTCCTTTTCTACCGCCAGACAGGCGGACAGCAGCTCGTGCGGGCTCAGCGTCGTAGCCACCACCGCTACCGCGTTCAGAAAATCCGGCTGGTCGGTCAGGCCGACCGGTGCCGTCTCGTACAGCGCCGACACCCTATCGACCCTTATGCCCGGCCAGGCCGCCAGCCTGGCGACCGCCTCGCCGAGGTTGGCCGCCCGGTCGCCGATATTCGACCCCAGCCCCAGGCAGATCATAGTTCACGGCTCCGCGTCAATTCGACCTCCACGTATTCGAGCGGCGCCGGCAGCGGCACCGAAGGCTTGCGCACCCGCACCGTCACCGTCTTCACCTTGCCGGTCAGCAGCCGGTTGGCGATGGCGCCGGCCAGCGCCTCCAGCAAATTGAACTTATGGGTTTCCATCACATTCTTGATCTCGTCGTATACCGCCACATAGTTGGCCGAGTCCTCAAGCTTGTCGCTGGCCGCGGCCGCCGTCATATCGAGGCCGAGCTCGACATCGAGGAAAAACCGCTGGCCCATCTCGCGCTCATGCTCGTACACCCCGTGATAACCGTAAAACATCATATTTTTCAGGACGATTTTGCCCATCTTAGAACTCCCCCCTCATCATTGCGTCGGTCATCCGGGCCACCCTGACCATTTCCTTGACATCGTGCACCCGTACGATATTGGCCCCTTTCGTAATTCCGAAAGCCACCGTGGCCGCCGTCCCCTCCAGACGCTCGCCGGCCGGCAGGCCGCCCAGGGCCTCGCCGATGAACCTTTTCCGCGACGTGCCCAGCAGCAGCGGGCAGCCGAGCGCTTTCAGTTCGTCCAGCCGGTTCATCACCGTCAGGTTTTGGGCCGGCGTCTTGCCGAAGCCGATACCCGGATCGATGATGATATGGCCGTCCGGCAGGCCGGCCTCGGTGCCGATGCGGACGCTCTCGCTCAGGAAGGCGCAGATGGCGTCCATGATATCGCCGCGGTATTCCGTCCCCGCCTGGTTGTGCATCACCACCACCGGCGCCTGGTATTCGGCCGCCACCCTGGCCATCTCCGGCCCGAGCTGCAGCCCCCACACGTCGTTCACCATATGGGCCCCTAGCCGCAGGGCCGCGGCCGCCACCTCAGCCTTGTAGGTGTCCACCGACACCGGCAGCGCCGTCGTCGCCAGCAGCTTCTCCAGCACCGGCAGCAGCCTGTCCAGCTCCTCGGCCGCCGAAACCTTCTCGGCCCCGGCGTACGGGCGGGTCGATTCGGCGCCGATATCGATGATGTCCGCGCCGGCCGCCGCCATCTCCTCGGCGTGGCGCAGGGCCCGGTCGAGCTCGCGGTAACGGCCGCCGTCGGAAAACGAATCAGGCGTCACATTGAGGATGCCCATCACCAGCGTCCGCCCGGGCCTTATGGCCAGTTTGCGGTCGTCCCACTCGTACAGGCGCTCCGGGAAACCGGCCGGTGCCGCCAGCGTAGTCTCGACCGCCGCCGCCACCTTCGGCAGGCCCCACGGCTGCTGGCGCAGTTGGCCGAGAGCCAGCCGGTACTGCTTCAGGGTGGCGCAGATGAGCACATCGGTCGCCTCAATGCTGAGGTCGGCCGTCCCTCTGGCCACCGCCACCTCGCCGCCCTTGGCCAGGAAGGTCTGCTTGAGGAGATTGGCGGCCTTGGCCGGCAGCCGCTCAAGTTTGATAACCCTGAAGGTTGACTTGGGCGCCATTATCCGCACTCCGGCCGGGTCGCAGCCGATTTTTTCCAGCTCGGTCCGGGCCTGGTCCTCGTTTAATATCGTGATTTGCCGTGGATTATAAAACATCATGGCCCTCCTATTGCCGGAAAATACATTTTTATTGTATCATGGTGTTATATCCAAATAAACAGGACATTAGGAATATTTGGGTAAACGCCACACGGAGGTTGACATACATGAGACAGCGCCTTGCCCCAGACACCTTCCGCATCCCGGTCGAGGAAATCAAAAAAGGCCTCTATAGCGACTGCTACTTCCTGCGGACCCGCGAAATCCTCCTCAAGGATAACCGCCAGCCGCGGGTCATGATGCAGGTCTTCCAGCGCCAGCAGGCCGTAGTCTGCGGCCTCGACGAAGCCGTCGCCATCCTCAAAAAGTGCGCCCACAACCCGGACAGGCTCATCATCAAGGCTCTCTACGACGGCGACATTGTCGAGCCCTGGGAAACCGTCATGACCATCGAAGGCGACCTGGCCGACTTCTCGGCCCTCGAGACCGTATACCTCGGCGTCCTCTCCCGCCAAACCAAGATCGCTACAAATGTCAGCCGCTGCGTCGCCGCCGCCAACGGCAAACCCGTCCTCTTCTTCGCCGCCCGCTTCGACCCCTGGGGCGTCCAGCAGAGCGACGGCTACGCGGCCAAAGTCGGCGGCATCTACGGCGTCTCAACCGAAGCCAACGGCGCCTACTGGGGCGCGGCCGCCCTCGGCACCATTCCCCACGCCCTCATCGCCACCTATGGCGGCGACACCGTAGCCGCCACCCTGGCCTTCGACCGCCACATCGACCCGGCCGTCAACCGTGTCGCCCTCGTCGACTACGACAACGACTGTGTCGCCACCTCGCTGGCCGTGGCCCGGGCCCTTGGCGACAAGCTCTGGGCCGTTCGCCTCGACACCAGCGACACCATCGTCGATGCCTCGGTCCTCCCCCAGATGGGCACCTTCCGGCCGACCGGCGTCTGCGCCCAGCTTGTCCGCAACGTTCGCCAGG
>JAEZLU010000037.1 GCA_023415075.1 Bacillota bacterium | reverse complement strand
CATAGCCGCCGTTGGCGCCGATGGTGTGCTCAAGCACCCGGCGGCGAATGCCCCTGGCCACCCGCCTGACCTCATTCTGCCAGCCCCAGTCCGAGCTTGTCTTCATGCCATTTTCTCCTTGAGTGGTATATCTTTGCTGTCACTCATTATTATAATGACTCGGCCCTGTTTAGGCTAGCGGAAAAAGCGGTCGCCCGCCTTATTGCTGCTGTTCGAACAGTACCGTCGACAAGTATCGTTCGCCGGTGTCGGGCAGCAGGGCGACGATAGTCTTGCCGGCATTCTCGGGCCGCAAGGCCAGCTGAGTAGCCGCGAAAGCGGCGGCGCCGCTGGAGATGCCGACAAGCAAACCTTCGCTCTTGGCCAGTTCGCGGGCGGTGGCAAAGGCTTCCTCGTTCTTCACCTTAATAATCTCATCAATTATTTTCACATTGATAACATCAGGCACGAAGCCGGCGCCGATTCCCTGGATCTTGTGCGGCCCGGCCTGGCCGCCGGACAGCACCGGCGAATCGAACGGCTCGACGGCTACGATTTTTACCGACGGATTGAGCTGCTTAAGCACTTTGCCGACACCGGTGATCGTGCCGCCGGTGCCGACACCGCCGACGAAGATATCCACCTGGCCATCAGTATCCCGCCAGATCTCCTGGGCCGTCGTCTGCCGGTGAATGGCCGGATTGGCCGGATTCTTGAACTGTTGAGGCACGAAGGAGTTCGGCGTTTCCGCCGCCAGTTCGTCGGCCCGCCTGATGGCACCTTTCATGCCCTCGGGCCCCGGGGTCAGCACAAGTTCGGCGCCAAGGGCCTTAAGCAGATTGCGCCTCTCCACACTCATCGTTTCCGGCATGGTCAGGATGAGGCGGTAGCCTTTGGCGGCGGCCACAAATGCCAGGGCGATGCCGGTGTTGCCGCTGGTGGGCTCGATAATCACGCTATGCTTGCTGAGCAGCCCCTTCTCCTCGGCGTCCTTGATCATGGCGTAGCCGATGCGGTCTTTAACGCTGCCAAGCGGGTTGAAGTATTCAAGTTTTACAAGCAGTCTGGCGGCTAATCCCTTGGTTTTGCCGTAGTTGCCCACCGCCAGCAGCGGGGTGTTGCCGATAAGCTCTGTCAGGTTAGTGGCAATTTTGGCCATTTCTATTGCCTCCTGGATGCTTCATTTTTTTGCCAGATTCAGAACCAGGTTCATACTGCCTGAGGTGTAGCCGGCAAGATCGATGGTGACGAAAGTGAACCCCAGACCTTTCAGGTGGCCGGTAATTTCGGCCGCCACGGCCGGTTTGGTCAGCACCGTCAGTCCTGCCCGGTCGACCTCAATCCTGGCCAGGTCGCCGTGGTGGCGGACTCTGACCTGTCCGGCCCAGTATTTTTTCACGAGAGCCTCGGCTTTTTCGATCTGGCCCAGTTTTGCTGCCGTAACCGGCTGGCCGTACGCCACCCGCGACGACAGGCAGGCGGCGCTGGGCTTGTTCCAGGTCGGCAGGCCCCACTCGCGCGACAGTTCACGGATTTCCGCCTTGGTAAAGCCCACCTCGAGCAACGGGCTGCGGACAACGGCCAGTTCGCCCAGGGCCCGCAGGCCAGGTCGATAGTCGCCTGTGTCGTCGGCGTTGGCCCCCTCCAGCACCCAGCGGTAACCCTGCACGGCGGCCCAGGCCGCCAGGGCGGTAAAGCGGCCTTTCTTGCAGTAATAGCAGCGCTCGGCATCGTTGCGGACAAAATCCTCGCTAGCAAGTTCGTTCTGCGGCAAGAGTACATGGCTTATGCCGATCCGGCCGGCGACGGCCTGGGCCTCCGCCAGTTCGCTTGCCGGCAGCGTCGCCGAGTAGCAGGTCACGGCGACGGCCCGTTCACCGAGGACGCGGTAAGCCGCCGCCGCCAGAAAAGCGCTGTCGGTGCCGCCGGAAAAGCCGATAACCGCGCTGCCCAGTTCATTAAGTAATTCGTTTAACCTTTCCAGTTTTTCAGTCGCTTTTTCCATGTCTACCTCCATATTTAAGCCAGTGGTTGGCCCGGATCAGAACCGGTTATCGGTTAATCTTTCCTCATGCGCCCTCCTAGTTCCACGCCGCCGAGTCGAAGGGTGCGCACAGCTTCCTGCAGGCGGTCGACAGTCACGCCTGTTATATCAAGACCTTGATCTTTCCGAAAAAAACAAGGCTGAGGATAAGTCCCGGCAGGACCTCCTCAGCCTTCAGTCATTCTGATCAGCTGTTATCGTTCATTTACTTGAAAATAAGATTACCACAGGCTGCCGTCCCTGTCAATATGCAGGCTTCCCGCCTGTTTATCAGCGCTGTGACGCCGCCAGGGCCTGCTCAAGGTCGTCGATAAGATCGGCCGGATCTTCCAGGCCGAGCGACAGGCGGATGAGTTCGTCCGGCGCCCCGGCGCTGACCCGCTGGGCCGGGGTCAGCTGGGAGTGAGTGGTGCTGGCCGGGTGGATGACCAGCGACTTGGCGTCGCCGACGTTGGCCAGCAGCGAGAATAGCTGCAGGGCGTCGATGAATTTCTTGCCGGCCGTGAGGCCGCCCTTGATGCCGAAGGTAAAGATCGCCCCGGCCCCTTTCGGCAGGTACTTTTCCGCCAGGGCATGGTCGCGGTGGCCGGGCAGGCCGGGGTAGCTGACCCATTCCACCAGTTTGTGGCCGGCCAGGTACTGGGCTACCGCCAGGGCGTTGGCGCTGTGCCGCTCCAACCTGAGATGCAGCGTTTCCAGCCCCTGCAGGAAGAGGAAACTGTTGAAGGGGCTGAGGGCCGCCCCCAGGTCGCGTAAAATCTGCGTGCGCAGGCGGATGATGTAGGCCAATGGGCCGAGGGCCTCGGTGAAGCGCAAACCGTTGTAGCTGGGGTCGGGCTCGGTCAGCAGCGGGAATTTGCCGTTCTTCCAGTCAAACTTGCCGCTGTCCACCACCAGGCCGCCCATCGAGGTGCCGTGGCCGCCGATGAATTTGGTGGCCGAGTGGACGACGATATCGGCGCCGAACTCGATCGGCCGGCAGAGGTAAGGAGTGGCGAAAGTACTGTCGATAATAAGGGGAATACCGTTTTTATGGGCAATGGCGGCCACTTTTTCGATATCCAGAATGTCTATTCGCGGGTTGCCGATGGTCTCGGCATACAAAGCTTTGGTTTTCGGGGTGATGGCGCTGGCAAAATTTTCGGGGTCGCTGGGATCGACCAGGGTAACCTTGATGCCGAGGCGCGGCAGTGTGTAGGCGAACATGTTATAAGTGCCGCCGTACAGGCTGGCCGAACTGACGATTTCATCGCCGGCCTCGGCGATGTTGAAGATGGCGGCGCTTATGGCCGCATGGCCGGAAGCGAAGGCCAGCGCCCCCACCCCGCCCTCGAGGGCGGCGATGCGCTTCTCCAGGACGTCGTTGGTGGGATTCATAATCCGGGTGTAGATGTTGCCGAATTCCTTGAGGGCAAATAGGTTGGCGGCATGCTCGGTGTCCTTGAAGACATAAGACGTGGTCTGGTAGATAGGCACCGCCCGCGAGCCGGTGGTGGGGTCGACCTCTTGGCCGCCGTGGACTGCCAGGGTATCGAAGCGCAGATTTTCCGGTAGGGTCATGTTTTTTCCTCCTCAAAATGTTGTTGCCGGTAATATCCCTAGCCTTCAGTCCGTCTGATCGGCCAATGGTCTCAGATGCCTTCGCCGTAAAGTCCTTCAAGGCGGGGCAGCCGCCTCTTCTCGGTCCGGTCGATCTGGGTCACCTTGCCGTCCTTGATCTGAATGACAAGCTGCCCGTATTCAAGGCCGCTCAGGGCCTTGGCAATTTCCGCCTTGATCCGCCCGCCGGCCGGCTGGCCGGTCGCTACTTTGCCGTTCATTGTCTCGCCCCCTTGGCTACGCCAGTCTGATTTTTTCGTTGATCTCGATCTGGATGACCTTGCCGTCCTGAACGATGATGGTGATTGAACCATAGCCGATTGCGGCTATCGCCGCCTCGATCTTCTCCCACACTTTCGGCGGCAGGTTGTCGGTCGTATTCTTGCTGCTGGTCGCTGCCATCGCACTTTCCTCCCACTCGCTTTTCCAGCCTCCCTGGCAAATAAAAAATCCTTTCCGGAGGAAAGGATTTTTTTGCGTTACTCTCCCCTCATCTTCCAGGATTGCTCCTGCTGGATTTGGCACCACTGCGCCTCAGCGCCGGTTGCCGGGTGTCATCGGGCCAGTCCCTCGACCGCTCTTGATAAGAGTTCTGTCTTTAGTTGTTTTTGATATTACCATGCAAATATAACTAATGTCAATATGGGTATTAGAAAAAATATATATCTTTTTTGCTTTGACTTCAGTTTCCCCGCTTAGCGCCTAAACTTGCGGCCGCAAGGCGGTCAGAACGCCGGCGGCGTCCGGCACCGCCACGACCGCGGCGTCCGTATTCTTGGCCAGGGCCGCCTCGACGGCCGCCGGCAGCGACGGGAAAAAGCGCACAGGAAGCTTAGGCAGGTCAGCGGCCACAAGGCCGGAACTGACAAAGAAAATGTCGACCCGCTCGGCCTCGGTCGCCAGGTGATAGGCCTTGGCCAAAGCCATCGAAAATGGGCCCGCCAAAGCCGCTTCCAGCGACTTCGCGTCTAGTCTCAGCCAGTCGGCGAACTCGTCGTCGCCCACTCCTTTGGAGCACTCGGCAACGACGATGATCGTCCCGCCGTCCTTGACAATGCCGCCTACCCGGGTAAGGCACTTGCCGTGGGTCTGCCAAAGCTCGCCGTCCCGCGGCGCCCCGCCGGGCGAGGTTATCACCACATCGACCTTCGAGGCCACCGGCACCAGCAGGCGCTCGCGGGCGAAGGCAACCCCGGCCCGGTGGGCGGCCACCACGTCGCCGGCTACCGCATAGGCGATCTTTTTCGCCGGCGTCAGCACGACGTTGACGATGAAGTCGAGTTTGGCCAGGCGGGCGGCCTCTTCAAGCTGGAGGCGGAAGGGATTGTCGTCGGCTGCCCCCAGGCGGGTTGCCGAATCGCGCAGCAATATGTGATGGGCGTTGACCGTCTCGCGGCCGGCTACCCCCGGCAGGACGTTTTTCGCGCCCCCGCTCCAGCCGGCCAGGTGGTGTGGGTCGATGCCGCCGACGGCGATGCGGAAGTCGGCTTCGGCGACCA
>JAEZLU010000022.1 GCA_023415075.1 Bacillota bacterium | reverse complement strand
CAAGCAGGGCGCGGTCGGTTTTTTCTTCCTCGTCGCGGGCCGCCGCCCCGGGGGCGACTTCCTTCTCGGCGAAGTCGCGGGCCATCTTCTGCATCATTTTTTGTTCTTCGTTCAGTTCGAATTGCATTGTCGATCTCTCCTTCGCTAGCTATATAAAGTGTTATCTATATTGTATAACAAACGTGAAAAAAATCACATTTATTATTTTATTTTAGTGCCAATAGGGTTTCCTATTGGCACTAAAACATTACATGGTAACCGCAGTTGTTATATGCGCTCGACGATTGTGGCCACGCCCTGGCCGCCGCCGATGCAGAGGGTCGCCAGGCCGCGCTTGGCGCCGCGCAGCTCAAGGGCATGCAGCAGGGTGACCAGGATGCGGGCGCCGCTGGCGCCGATCGGGTGGCCGAGGGCGATAGCGCCGCCGTGGACGTTAACCTTTTCCTTGACGAACTTGAGCTCGTTGCCGACCGCCAGGAACTGGGCGGCGAAGGCTTCGTTGGCCTCGATGAGGTCGATGTCGTCAATGGTCAGGCCGGCTTTGGCCAGGGCCTTGCCGGTGGCGGCAACCGGGCCCATGCCCATGACGGCTGGATCAACGCCGCCCGAGCCGTAGCCGACGATCTTGGCCAGGGGTTTCAGGCCGAGAGCCTTGGCTTTTTCGGCCGACATTACGAGGATGGCGGCAGCGCCGTCGTTGATGCCGGAAGCGTTGCCGGCGGTGACGGTGCCGTCTTTTTTGAAGGCGGGCCGCAGGCCGCACAGGCCTTCATAGGTTGTGCCGGCTCGTGGGAACTCGTCGGTGTCGAAGACGACATCGCCTTTTTTGCCTTTGATGGTGACCGGCACGATTTCCTTCTTGAAGGCGCCGGCGGCGATGGCCTTGACGGCTTTCTCCTGTGACTCGAAGGCCAGCCGGTCCTGCATTTCACGGGTGATGCCATGGCGTTCGGCGACGTTTTCGGCGGTAACGCCCATATGGTAGTCGTTGAAAGCGCACCACAGACCGTCCTGGATCATGACGTCGATAACTTTGTCATGGCCCATCCGGTAGCCCCAGCGGGCTTTGCTGGACAGCAGGTAGGGAGCCTGAGACATGCTTTCCATGCCGCCGGCCATGATGATGTCGGCATCACCAAGGGCGATGGCCTGGGTCGCTAGGTTGACCGTCTTGAGGCCGGAGCCGCACACCTTGTTGACGGCGTAGGCAGGCACCTCGACCGGCAGGCCGGCCTTGATGGCCGCCTGGCGGGCCGGGTTCTGGCCGAGGCCGGCCTGGAGGACATTGCCGAAGATAACCTCGTCGAGGGTTTCGGGCTTAACGCCGGTCCGCTCAAGGGCGGCCTTCATGACGATGGCCCCCAGCTCGGGAGCGGACAGGGACGCCAGCGAGCCGTTGAAGTTGCCGATGGCCGTGCGTACCGCGCCGACTATCACTACTTCCTTCAAACTTACCACTCCTTATCGCAATTTATTTTCTATGCAAAACATCTCTAGGTTGATTTTAGCATCATTTGCCATTGGCGGGCAACATTTCTTTGAGGCCCATGGGCTCCGCCCGGAAAATACGCTCGTCCATCTTCTTGATGTTGCGCGAGATTAGCGGTTTGAAGTCCATGAGGTCCAGGACGTCCTTGTCAAGGTCGACGCCAGGGGCTACCTCGGTGAGGGTCATGCCGGCATCGGTAAGCTCGAAGACGGCCCGCTCGGTGATGTACATAACTGGCTGCTTGACCTTCTTGGCATAGTCGCCGCTGAAGGTGATCTGCTCGACGTGGTCGAGGAATTTGCGGGCCCGGCCCTCGGTAACGATGGTCAGCTTGCCGTCCGCCACCTTGACATTGAGGCCGCCGGCGGTGAAGGTGCCGCAGAAGACGACCTGCTTGGCGTTTTGGGTAATGTTGATGAAGCCGCCGCAGCCGGCCACCCGGCCCTTGAATTTGCTGACGTTGATGTTGCCGTGCTTGTCGGTTTCGGCCAGGCCGAGGAAGGCCAGGTCGAGGCCGCCGCCGTCGTAGAAGTCGAACTGATAAGGCTGGTCGACGAAACAGTCGGCGTTGCTGACCGCGCCGAAGCTCAGGCCGCCGGCCGGCACGCCACCCACGCCGCCGGGCTCGACCGTCAGGGTCATGGTATTGCCGACGCCTTCTTCATTGGCGACCATCGCTACCCCCTCCGGCATGCCGATGCCGAGGTTGACGATAGCGTTGGGGATAAGCTCCATGGCGGCCCTGCGGGCTATGACCTTGCGGTCGTCGAGGGCCATGGGGGGAATAGCGTTGAGGGGGATACGGATCTCGCCCGAATAGGCGGGATTGTACTGCTCGGCAAAGGTCTGGGCATGCTTGCTCTTGTCCTCGGCCACCACGATGTAGTCGACGAGGAAGCCGGGAACCTTGACATCCTTCGGCTTCAGGGTGCCGTTCTGAACGACACGCTCGACCTGGCAGATGACGATGCCGCCGGCGTTTTTGGCCGCCTGGGCGATCGGCAGGATTTCCAGCATCAGGGCCTCGTGCTCGATCGAGATATTGCCGTTTTCGTCGGCGCTGGTGCCGCGGATAAGGCCCACGGTGATCGGAAAGGGCTTATACCACAGCCACTCCTCGCCGCCCAGCTGGATGACCTCAACCAGTTCCTCCTTGGTCACCGCGTTGAGCTTGCCGCCCTCGACCCGCGGATCGCAGAAGGTATTGAGGCCGACTTTGGTAATGATGCCGGGCTTGTTGCCGGCGGCGCTCCGCAGCCATTGGGCCAGGGTGCCCTGGGGAAAGTTGTAGGCTTCAAGTTTGTTTTCCACCGCCAGTTTGCCAAGTTTGGGGGCCAGGTTCCAGTGGCCGCCGACCACCCGCTTGACCATGCCTTCAAAGCCGAAGTGGTTGAGGCCGCGGTCCTTGCCGTCCCCCTGGCCGGCGCAATAGTAAAGGGTCAGATCGCGGGGCTTGGCCTCGCTCAAGAATCTTTCTTCACAGGCTACGCTGATCGCTTCCGGGTGACCGATGCCGACAAAGCCACTGGTGGCCACGACCGAACCGTCTTTAATGAGTTTAGCAGCTTCCAGGGCCGTGATGAATTTAGCCATTAATATACTCACCCTCCTCAACAGAATGACTTCAGCGAATATGACATGCAAATACTGTGCCAATGCGCATTTATCGCCAGCCCCGCTGCCGTCGACCCCCATCCTAGTATTAGTCTGTACATTTCTCAGGACAATAATATGCCGCCCTGGCGGCTTTTGCGGCAATTGTTATAGACTTAGTTACTTTTGCCGCCGCCCGGCAATAATAAGGAGGACGGCATCTGCCGCCCCCACTGTACACAATTCTGTACGAACTTGTCGCAATTTATATACACCCTCTGGACAGCAGCGCCGTCGACAGGTTCGGGCAAAAACCGGCCCGCCCGCCCCAGGCTTGCGGTTCCCGGCTTGCTGCCGGCCGGCGTTGGTGATAATGGCACAGGTTTTGCATCATAGGCGGGAGTCTGTACAAGTCCACGTAAAGGAGGCTTAAGCAAACCACTATCCGCACACCAGGAAAATACGGTTCCAGCACAAGACGCATCAAAGGAGGAACTACACATGGAAGTATTCGGTATAATCGTTAGCTTGTTTCTGCTCATGTTCTTCGCCTACCGGGGCTTCTCGGTCATCCTGTTCGCCCCGGTCTTCGCCCTCCTGGCCGCCTCGCTCTCCGGCCTGGCTCTGATGCCGGCCTATACCGAGCTGTTCATGGCCAAAGGGGTTACCTATATCAAGACCTACTTCCCGGTATTCCTGCTGGGCGCCGTTTTCGGCAAAGTAATGGAAGACACCGGCCTGGCTAAAGGCATCGCCCGGGCAATCATCCAGGGCCTCGGCAAGGAACGGGCCATCCTGTCGGTCGTCCTGGCCGGCGCCGTCCTGACCTACGGCGGCGTCAGCCTGTTCGTCGTAGTCTTCGCCGTCTACCCGTTCGCCGCCGCCCTCTTCCGCGAGGCCGACATTCCCAAGCGGCTCATCCCCGGCTCGATCGCCCTCGGCGCCTTCACCTTCACCATGGACTCCTTCCCCGGCACGCCGCAGATTCAGAACATCATCCCGACCAACTTCTTCGGCACTACCCTCTACGCCGCGCCGATAAGCGGTCTTTTGGGCGGCCTGGCCATCCTGACCCTCGGCATCACCTGGCTGGAATACCGGCGTAAAGCGGCGGCCGCCAAAAACGAGGGCTACGGCAGCCACACCCTGAACGAACAGACCGATCAGACCAGCACCGATCTGCCGCCCTGGTTCGTCGGTGTCCTGCCTCTCCTCACCGTACTTGTCGTCAACTTCGTCGCCACCCAGTACATCAAATGGGACCCCAACCTGCTGGCCCCGTTCCAGGGCATGAAGCTGCCGCTGGTGGCCGCCTCGGTCAAGTCGGTCCTCAGCATCTGGTCGCTCATCATCGCTCTGGTCTGCGGCATTCTGCTGGCCGTCGTCCTCGGTATGAGCCGCCTGCCCCAGGGCGGCCTGGCCAAAGCCCTCAACGCCGGCGCCATTGGCTCACTCCTGGCCATCATGAACACCGCCTCCGAGGTTGGCTACGGCAACGTCATCGCCTCGCTCCCCGGCTTCAAGGCCATCTCGGCCGCCCTGATGGGCATCAAGATCGGCGGCAGCCCGCTGG
>JAEZLU010000359.1 GCA_023415075.1 Bacillota bacterium | reverse complement strand
GTCTTGAGGGCGTCGTGGGAGCGGAACTGGCTGTCGCGGACGATCCGCCTGATCAGGCGGGTGTCGGTCGTTGGAATGCGGTTATGGTTGTCGATCGACAACTGGGTCAGGGCGCTGATGTAAATTTTGACCTTTTGGTCGCGCGACACCGACCGGGTGAGTCGCTCGTTGAGGCCGTGGATGCCCTCGATGATGAGCGGTTGGTCGGATTCGATGTGGATTTGCCGGCCGCGGTACTCCCGCTGGCCGGTCATGAAGTCGTAGGTGGGTAGTTTTACGCTCTCGCCTTTGAGCAGGCGAACCAGATGCTCGTTGAACAGTTCAAGGTCGATGGCCTCAATGGCTTCGAAGTCGTAGTCGCCCTTTTCATCCCGCGGCGTATGGGCCCGGTCGACGAAGTAGTCGTCAAGCGATACCGGCACCGGCCGCAGGCCGTTGACCCGCAGCTGAACGTTGAGCCGCTGGGCGAAGGTGGTCTTGCCGGAAGATGACGGCCCGGCCACCAGGATGACCCGGACCCGGCCGCAGTTTTCGCTGATATAGTCGGCGATGTGGGCCAGTTTTTTTTCATGGAGAGCCTCGGCGATACGGATGATCTCAGCTGACTGGCCGGCCTCAACGAATTCATTGAGGTTGGCGACATATGGGCAGCGGAGGATTTTCCCCCATTGCTCAGCTTCCTGGAAGATCTTGAACAGTTTGGGCTGGTCGTCGAAGACCGGCAGACGCGCCGGCGCTTCTTTTTCCGGGAAGCGGAGGACGAATCCCGGCGGGTAGTATTTGAGTTCGAAAACTTTCAGGTAGCCGGTGCTGGGGGTCATCGTCCCGTAAAAGTAATCGTAGCTTTCGCCGCAGTAGTAAAGACTGACATTCTCCCGTTTCAGCTGCCTCAGCAGCCGCACTTTTTCCTCCTGGCCGGCGGCCGCAAACAGCGCGATGGCTTCTGCCCGCGGCAGGCTGCGGCGCACAAACGGTCGGTCTTCGGCGATAATCGCCGCCATCCGCTGCTCAAGCTTTGCTATATCGTCGGCGGTGACTTCCCGCCCGAGGTTGATCTCGCAGTACAGTCCCTTGCTCAGCGAGTGCTCGACAGTAACCTCACCGTCGGGGTAAAGGTCGCGGGTAGCGGTAACCATGACGAAGGCCAGGCTGCGCTGGTAGACCCGCCGTCCGTCCTCGCTGGCGAGGTCGACGAATTCGACGGTGCAGTCGCGGCATACAACTGTTTGCAGGTCCTTGACGTCGTTGTTGACTTTGGCGACGACGATAGGGGCGGCATGGCGGTCGGCGAAATCGCCGCTGATCGCCTGTAGGGTCGTACCGGCCGGGTACTGGCGACTGTCGCCGTCGGCGAACTTGACTGTGACATAATCGGCCATTACTGTGCCTCCAGCTTATTCTGATTCAAAATTATAACCACTTCACTATTATTTTACCCAAAATCGCCCCGGTCGGTGTCTGCCCCGGCCGACTGCGGCGAGAAGGCCTTTCTTTCAATAAGTATAGCGAATAATCGTGAAAAATGCCATACGTCCAGGTGATAATGCGGCTATACAGCTACCCATGACAAAGGAGCGAACGCCTGGTTCGCTCCTTTGCCGCCGCTGCTTACCGGTGAGAAAGCAGCCGCAGAAAACGATAGGCCATGATTGACAAAGGAGCCCGGCGGACGGCGAACCGCATGCCCATGAAAAAGAGCAGCGCCCCGCCCAGGATATGGATGAACCAGAAACCGGTGCGGGGAAATTCCAGGGTGGTGTCGTCAACGATGTTGTCACGATATTGTCCCACTGCCATCATCCTCCTTTGGATGATAGTATCTCCCGAATCCCCGCCTTTTTTCTTTGGGAAAAAATAGAGCCGGACTTGCGTCCGGCTCGGGCTGGATAATTTACTTGCCGACAGCGGCGAAGGCCTGGGCGATCTTGGTCGGCATGCCTTTGACCTTGCCGGCCGGCAGGGCGCAGACCGCCACCCGGACTCCTTTGCCCAGCGGCACGGCAAAGATGTTGTCGTCGTGCAGCTTATTGCAGACGGCCTCCGGATTGGCCGCCGGGATGGACAGGAAGAAACCGGCGATATACGGCAGCATGTCGAGCTTGGCTTCTTTGGCCTCGGCAGTGAACATACGGGCTCGCTCGGCGATCATCTGGTAATAGCCGGCCCGTTCTTTCTCCAGCTCGGCCTGCAGCGTCTGGTCCTTGTAAATCTCGGTAAGCAACCGCTGGGCGCCTCGGTTGATGTTCGACCAGGTGGCCCGGCTGGCATACTGGTTGATGTTGGCGAATTCGGTGATGATGTCCTGGCTGGAGGAGATGCCGATCATGGCGCCAGTCCGCTGGCCGTATACGGTATAACCTTTGGACATACTGTAGCCGACGATGACCAGTATGTTCTCCGGCAGGCCGCTGAATTTCTTCATGAAGGCGCGGGCGGCGTTCTTTTCGCCGGCGTAGTCGATGTAGGCGACGTCGACGAACAGGGTGATCTTTTTGTCCTTGTTGGCTTTTTTGAGGACGTCGAGCAGGGCGTCCCACTCAGCGCTGTCGAGGCTGTAGCCGACCGGGTTGTGGGCGGGGGTGTTGAGCAGGATAACCAGGTTGGTCTGCTTGGAAAGCAGCTCGTTAACCTTGGCTTCGAAGGATTTGATATTGAATTTCTGTTTTTCGTCGAACAGTTCATAGGTGTCGAGTTTGCGCATCAGGGCATCGGACAGGACGTGGTACGGGTCCCAGTACCAGTCGTGGGTAAGCACCTTTTCGCCGACTTCCGAATAGTTCCAGATGGTGTGGTGGATGGCTCCCGAGCCGCCGGAGGTGGCGACGGCCTTGACGAAGGCATCCGGGCGGTTGTCGCCGAAGGCGGCTACCTGGACCATGTCCAGATAGTCCGGCAGGCCGGCGATGGGGGCATAAGGAGCCAGCTCGGTCATCGGCAGGCTGCGGAATACTTTCTCCACTGTCGGCAGGATGACGAGTTTTTCGTTGTTGTCCAGGAGGACGCCGATGGTGGCGTCGGTGACGTTTTCCTTGCCAATTTTAGCCTTGGCGGCGTTGGCGGCGCCGCTGGCCCCGAAAATCTTATCGGTGGCGAATTTGCCCACAGAGTGGGATGCAGCCATACTTGTAACCATATTTTTCCCTCCTCGATATTTTACCTAATGCTTTTTGCCCATAATAGTTTAATGTTTGGCACACTTTGCCTTTTTCCTGCCGAGGCTAATAATTTATTCAGTATAAATCAGGGGTACATCTTATGGAGCATTCGCGGGAAGGGTATGGTTTCCCGGATGTGATCGAGCCCACACAGCCAGGCCACCGTCCGTTCGAGCCCAAGGCCGAAGCCGGAGTGAGGCACGGTGCCGTAGCGGCGCAGGTCGAGGTACCACTCGAAAGCCTCCCGCGGCAGCTTGTGCTCGGCGATCCGCTGCTCCAAGAGAGCCAGGTCGTCAAGCCGCTGGCCGCCGCCGATGATTTCGCCGTAACCTTCGGGGGCGATCAGGTCGGCCCCCAGCACGACCCGCGGGTCCTCAGGATCGGGTTTGAAATAGAAAGCTTTGATTTCGGCGGGATAGCGGTGGACGAAGACCGGGGCGTCGAAATGGCTGCCGATAATCGTTTCATGCGGGGCGCCGAAGTCGTCGCCCCATTTAAAGTCTTCGCCGGCCTCCTGAAGAAGCTTGACGGCGTCGGTGTAGCTTATACGCGGGAAGGGCGGCTTGATAGCCGCGAGTTTGCTGACGTCGCGCTCGAGAGTCTTGAGCTCCTGGGCGCAGCGGTCGAGAACGCGGCCGACAACATAGGCGACCATGTCCTCCTGCAGCTTCATATTGTCGTCGATATCGAAGTAGGCCATTTCGGCCTCGATCATCCAGAATTCCATAAGGTGACGGCGGGTTTTCGACTTTTCGGCCCGGAAGGTCGGCCCGAAGCAGTAAATACGTCCAAGGGCCATGGCAGTGGCTTCATTGTAGAGCTGGCCGCTCTGGGACAGGAAGCCTTTGTCGCCGTGGTAGTCGATCTCGAACAGGGTGGTCGTGCCCTCGCAGGCCGCCGGCGTGATTATCGGCGCGTCGGCAAGGACGAAATCCTGCTGGTAGAAATAGTCGCGAAAGGCCTGCTCGATCTCTGAGCGCACCCGCATGATGGCCGTCTGGCGGG
>JAEZLU010000199.1 GCA_023415075.1 Bacillota bacterium | reverse complement strand
ACGATGGCGCCGGTCTCGGCGGCAGCCTTGGCGACGGCCGCTTCATCGAGCGGCTTGACGGTATGCATGTCGATGACGCGGAGGGAAATGCCCTTTGCCTTGAGGAGGTCGTGGGCCAGCAGGGCCTCGTAAACCACCGGACCGCAGGCGATGACGGTGGCGTCTTTACCGTCCTTCATGGTGATGGCCTTGCCGATGGCGAAGGGGTCGGCCTCGTCGGTAAAGACCGGGGTGGCCTCGCGGGCGAACCGCAGGTAGCAGGGTCCCTGGACGGCGGCGGCGGCGAGGGTGGCTTTCTTGGCCTCGACGGCATCGCAGGGCACGATGACCCGCATGTTCGGCAGCACCCGCATGAGAGCAATGTCCTCAAGCGACTGGTGGGTGGCCCCGTCGCCGCCGGCCGAGAAGCCGCCGTGAGCGCCGGCGATCTTGACGTTGAGGTCGGAGTAACAGACGGTGGTCCGCACCTGGTCCCAGGCCCGGCCGGCGACGAAAACGGCGTAGGTGGTGGCGAAGGGGATCTTGCCGCCAAGGGCCAGGCCGGCGGCGGTGCCGACCATGTCCTGTTCGGCGATACCGATGTCGAAGAAGCGGTCGGGGTATTTGTTGCCGAACCAGTCCGAGCGGGTCGACTTGGCCAGGTCGGCGTCGAGGACGACGACGTCGGGATTGGCCGCACCCAGTTCAACGAGGGCGTTGCCGTAGCCGTCCCGCGTCGGCAGCATTTTAACGCTCATAGTCAGTTCACCCTCCCGTAGATATCGTCCAGCGCTTTTTTCAGCTCGTCGCTGTTGGCTGTTTTGCCGTGCCAGCCGGCGACGTTCTCCATGAAGGAGACGCCTTTGCCTTTGACGGTCTTGGCGATGATGACGCTGGGCTTGCCCTTGGTATTTCTGGCTTCGTCGTAGGCGGCCAGCACGGCCTCGAGGTCGTGGCCGTCGATCTCGATGGTGTGCCAGTTGAAGGCCTGCCATTTGGCGGTGAGCGGCGCCAGGCCCATGACGGCTTCGACGTCGCCGTCGATCTGCAGACCGTTGTAGTCGACAAGGGCGCAGACGTTGTCAAGCTTATAGTGGGCCGCAGTCATGATGGCTTCCCAGACCTGGCCTTCCTGGAGCTCGCCGTCGCCCAGAAGGATGTAGGAGCGCCAGCCTTTGTTGCCGAGCTTGGCGGCCAGGGCCACGCCATTGGCAATCGACAGCCCCTGGCCGAGCGAGCCGCTGGAGACCTCGATGCCGGGCAGGGCTTTGCAGCTCGGGTGGCCCTGCAGGCGGGTGCCGCATTTGCGCAGGGTCATCAGTTCCTCGACCGGGAAGTAGCCGCTGCGAGCCATGACCGAATATACCACCGGGCAGGCGTGGCCTTTGGACAGGAAGAAACGGTCGCGGTCGGGCCAGTCAACCTGCTGGGGCCGGTGGTTCATGACGTTGAAATACAGGGCGGTCATCAGTTCGACCGCCGACAGGCTGCCTCCCGGGTGGCCCGAACCGGCCGCCGAGGTCATCTTGACGATATCGGCCCGGACGTCTTGGCAGATTTCCTTAAGCTTCGCTATTGACTGCATAGCGGTATCCCCCTCTCAACTGCTGTTTATTTTTGGTGGCGGCCGCGGCTTATACCTTGGTCCAGGCTATGTTGAGCACCCGTTTGGCGTTGGCGACCACCAGGTCGGGGTCTTCGTCGCCGACAGGCTTGACCTCGAAGCTGACGATCGGACGTTTTTCCTTGCTCAAAAAACCGATCTTGAGCAACACCCGCAGGTATTCGACAAGCTCGTCGACGTCGTTTTCGCCGCCCGGGAAGCCAAAACGCGGATGGGCATCGCCGTAGGCCGGCCAGGACGGGTCTTTAACCACGCAGTTGCCCATGTGGGCATGGACGACGTAGTCCTTGACGGGCTCAATCGACTGGGACGGCGTCTCCCTGAGAAGCGGCAGGTGGCTGAGGTCGACCATCAGGCCGAAGTTGTCGCATTCCTCGCGGACCTCCTCGGCGTACCGCTTGGCCAGGGCTACCGGGCCGATTATCGACTTTTTCTCAATGTCGAAGTCGAATACTTCGAGGATAACCTTCATGTCGCCCTTGCTTTTGGCGTAGCGGCAGAGTTCCTTGGTCGATTTGACGAGTGCCTGGAAGGCCTCTTCCTTTCTGTCCTCGGGGTATTTGCCGCTCAAAAAGGCAAAGCCGACGGCTCCGAGCTCGTAGGCCTCGTCGATGCCTTCTTTGAGGGTGGCGATGGCTTTCTGGCGACCGGCTTCGTCAAGGTCGTTGATGTTGAGGCCGGTAGTTAAGAGTCGCGGCTGGCCGCCGTAGGCGATCTCGAGGTGGGCGGTGTCGGCCATTTTTTTGACCTTGGCCCGCACGGCGGCATCCTTGATCATGGTTACCTCGGCAACTTCGAAGTAGTCGTCCAGGGCGATTTTGCGGAAGGTTTCCTCAATCGGCCCCTCGCCTCTCATCGTGGCCGGATAGGCCATGAAATGGATGAGGCCCACCTTCATGTACTTGCGAATCGATTCATCCATACTCCACTCCCCCTTCCAATTATCCATGTCCCGCCTGAAAGCCGCCGTATATCAGCCAATCCCCCTGGCTTTCCGCAAGCAGTGTAGTGAAAATTTCGACTTATCTGGATCTCTTTCCTCTTATTGGCTGCGGCCTTGGAAAATAAGACAAATAGAGCCTGGCAGTCGGAGATTGTCAGGCTTGTCCGGGGCCGGCAGGGCCAGCATGGTGTTTATATTATTGTAATCCAGACAGACGCAAATGGTAAAATTGATTTTCAGAATATTTCGTATGCCTATAACTTATAGTACAATAGACTTGGGAAGGAGGGCTTGGGATGAATATATATCATCTGGAGTATTTCCTGGAAGT
>JAEZLU010000167.1 GCA_023415075.1 Bacillota bacterium | reverse complement strand
GTCGGTCGTCCGCAGGAAACGGACGGTGTCGCCCGGCTTGGCCTGAGCCAGCACCGCCAAGTCGGAACCGATGACTGTGCCGATTTTCGTATAGCCGCCGGTGGTCTGACGGTCGGCCATCATGATGATAGGCCGCCCGTGGCCGGGTATCTGGATGGCGCCCTGAGGCAGGGCGTCGGAAACGATGTCGGCTTTGCCGAGGTGGGCGATGGCCGGACCCTCCAGCCGGTAGCCCATGCGGTCGGCTTCGTCGGTTATCGTGTAGCTTTCGCTGAATAAGGTTGCCGGGCCAGCGGCGATAAAGAGGTCGTCCTGTGGCCCGGTCAGCACTCTGAGGGTTATCTCGCCGGGATAGGCCGGCCGGTATTGGGTCGGCAACGCAAGCGCCGGTCCGCCGGCCATCGCCTGGCCCCACCCGAGCACATCGCCGACCTGTAGTTTGCGGCCGTTCAGGCCGCCCAGGCCAGCCCGGGTGTAGGTAGAGCGGCTGCCGAGAACCTCGGGAACGTCGATACCGCCGCCAACGGCCAGGTAGCCACGGCAGCCGCTGATGGCGTAGCCAAAGGCCAGCACGCTGCCGGCCGGCACGGGAAAAGCCGACCAGTTGGCGACCGGCGCCCCGTTAAGCGTCGCCTGCATGTCGGCGCCGGTAATGGCCACATAGGCCGCCCCCTCGAAGAACAGGCTGTCGCCGGTAACCGTCATTTCGAGGGCGGCGGCACCAGCGGCGTTGCCGGCCATTATATTAGCCACCCGATAGGCGTAGCGGTCCATGGCGCCGGCAACCGGCACGCCGTAGGCCTGATAGCCCCAGCGGCCTTCGTCCTGGATGGTTGTGAACAAGCCGGCAGTCTCTACCCTGATCACTGGCCGTCACCGCCTTTCGCCTGAGGCCTGATTACCGGCAGATAGCTCCCGCCGGCAACTTCCCGCTCTATCGCCGCGTACTCGGCCGCAGTCACCGCCCGGAACTGCAGGTAGTCGCCGGCCGCAAACAGGAACGGACTGGCTGCCTGCGGGTCAAATAGCCTGACTGGCGTACGGCCGATGATTTGCCAGCCGCCGGGGCTGGTGACCGGATAGATGCCGGTCTGGCTGCCGGCAATACCCACCGAGCCGCCGGGTATGGCGGTACGGGGTTTCTCCAGCCTGGGGGCGGCGATCCGCTCGGACATGCCGCCCAAATAAGGGAAGCCGGGAGTAAAGCCGAGCATATACACAAGATAAGGCACCGAAGTATGTATGGCCACAACCTCGTCCTGGCTGAGGCCGGTGTGGCTGGCGACAAACTCCAGGTCGGGACCCAGGTCGCCGCCGTAACCGACCGGTATCTCGACCACGCGGGCCGACGCCCCGGCGGCGGTATTCTCCTCCTCGCCTGCCAGAGCGCCAATGCGCTCGCCGAGGGTAGTGCGGCTGACCGTCAGCGGATCGAAGTAAACAAGCAGCGACCGGTAGGTTGGCACAACTTCGATTACACCGCTAATACCGTTAGCGGCAATTCGCTTGGCCAGGCGGTGGACGCGCGCGTTAACGGCCGGATCAATACGGCTGGCGAACTCGATCACAAGCCCCTGTTCGCCGGCCGCAAGCAGCCGGATGTTGTCCATCTTACCATCTCCTATTATATTCACAATAGATGTTTTATTTTAACCTTCACTGCCGGTAATTCCTCCCTGCAGGCGGAAAAAACGGACCTTGCGGTCCGTTTTTCATTAATCGATTATTATCCGGTGGTAGGTCTTCTTGCCTTTTCGCAAAAGCAGGCTGCCGGCAGCCAACCGGTCGGCGGCGATTACGAAGTTCTGGTCGTCAACCTTGTCATCCTCGATATACAGGCCGCCGCCGGCGATCAGTCGCCGGGCCTCGCCCACCGAGGAAACCAGGCCGGTGGCCGGTAGGATTTCGATAAGCCGCTTGCCTGAAAGGTCGGATAGTGAGAATGTCGTTGTCGGCACATTATCGAGGGCACCGCTGCCGCCGAAGAGGGCATCGGCTGCCTGGGCGGCTTTGTCGGCTTCCTCGTCGCCATGGATCAAGCGGGTAACTTCGTAGGCCAGCACCTTCTTGGCGGTGTTGACCTCCTGGTCGCGTAGCGCTCCCAGGCGCCGCACCTCGTCCATCGGCAAGAAGGTCAAGAGGGCCAGGCATTTGCCGACGTCGGCGTCGTCGATATTGCGCCAGTATTGATAAAAATCATAGGGACTGGTTTTTTCGGCATCCAGCCAGAGAGCCCCTTTTTCGGTTTTGCCCATTTTCCGGCCGTCGCTGGTTGTAAGCAAGGTGAAGGTAAGACCGTAAGCGGGCGTGGCTTCTTTGCGGCGGATGAGATCAACGCCGGCGAGGATGTTCGACCATTGATCGTCGCCGCCCATCTGCATGACGCAGCCTGTCTGGCGGTTGAGTTCAAGGAAATCGTAGGCCTGCATGAGCATATAATTAAACTCAAGGAAAGACAGGCCCTTTTCCAGGCGCTGGCGGAAGCACTCGGCCGTAAGCATCCGGTTAACCGAGAAGTGGAGGCCAATCTCCCGCAAAAACTGGACATAGTTGAGTTCCAGCAGCCAATCGGCATTGTTGAGCATCAGGGCCCGACCGGCGGAAAAGTCGAGAAAGCGCTGCATCTGCTTCTTGAAGCGTTCGCCGTTGGCGTCTATCTCTTCGCGGGTCAGCATTTTCCGCATGTCGGTCTTGCCGCTGGGGTCGCCCACCATGGTCGTGCCGCCGCCGATGAGGCAGATGGGCCGGTGGCCGGCCCGCTGCATATGGGCCATAACCATCATCCCCAGAAAGTGGCCGACATGAAGGCTGTCGGCGGTGGGATCGAAGCCGATATAGAAGGTTATTTTATCCTTCGCCAGGAGTTCGCGAACCTCTTCTTCATGGGTGACCTGCTCGATAAAACCGCGTTCTTTCAGTACATCAAAAACCGACATTGCGCCCACACTCCTCGACGGCTTTGGCTGTCCGGGGCGGTCCGCCGCCCGACAGTTAAACTTAAGTTGATGGCGCCGGCAGGATTTCCGGGCCGGCGCGTGTAATATTTCTAAACGATTTATTGGCTAACCTGGCTTTTCTTGGGATTCTCAAGGCGCATTATAGCATATAACCCGGTATTTTGCAAACCCGCCCCATCTGCAGTGAGTCGCCGTTTGTGATATAATAGTTAAGAATGCCGGGGCAAGGAGGTAGCCATGAGCAGCGAGCCAAACAACAAAAGTCAGAACGGCAGCCGCGGCAAACGCCGCTGGCCGACCATTATGGTTATCGCTATTATCGTATTCATTGTCATGATCACCGGCGCTGGTCTCGGATTTCTGACCGCCAGCATCCACACTATGCCAAGCCTGCGGGGCGAAATCCGGCCGGCGGCTTCGTCTCAAATTTTTGACGTTAACGGCAAATTGATAACTACCATTCATTCGGTGGAAAACCGGGTGCCGGTTTCTCTCAATAAGATTCCCAAGGATCTTCAAAATGCCTTTATCGCCACCGAGGACGTCCGCTTCTACCAGCACTTCGGCGTCGATCCGCGCGGCATCGTGCGAGCGGCCTGGTCAACCCTCACCAGCCGCGGGATAACCGAAGGAGCCAGCACCATTACTCAGCAGTTGGCCCGCAACGCCCTCCTGACTCAGGACCGCACCCTTAAGCGCAAAATCCAGGAAGCGGTGCTGGCTATCCAAATCGAGCGCCAATACACGAAAAATGAAATCCTCGAAATGTACCTAAACCAGATTTACTTCGGCCAGGGGGCCTACGGCGTCGAAGCCGCCGCCCGCGTCTACTTCGGCAAAAGCGTGGAAAACCTGACGCTGCCGGAATGCGCCATGCTGGCTGGCTTGCCGCAAAGCCCCAACTATTATTCGCCCTTCAACAATCTCAAGGCCGCTAAGGAAAGACAGTCCGTCGTCCTCGATCAGATGGTCAAATACGATTATATCAGCCAGGACCGGGCCAATCCGGCGCGGGCGGCCGAGATCAAGCTGTCCACACGGGCTCCCGGCAGCTCCGGCGAAGCCCCCTACTTTGTCGACTATGTCTCCCAGATGCTTATCGACAAATACGGCGCCGACGCCGTTTACAAGGAAGGCCTCAAGGTTTACACCACTTTGGACCTCGATATGCAGCGGGCGGCTGAAAAAGCCATGGCCCAGTTACCGGTATCCCGCACCGATTCCAAAGGCATAAAGCAGCCCCAGGGCGCCCTTGTAGCCATCGATCCCCATAACGGCTATATCAAGGCGATGGTGGGCGGCCGTGGCAATGACCAGTTTAACCGGGCCGTACTGGCCGAGCGCCAGCCCGGTTCCGCCTTCAAACCCTTCGTCTACCTTGCCGGCGTCGAAAGCGGCATGACCCCGGCAACCATAATCGACGACAAGCCAATATCCTTCGGCAGCTACTCGCCGATCAACTATGATCATAAGTTCCGCGGACCGATGACCCTTCGGTCGGCCCTTGAACAGTCAATAAATGTCGTGGCCGTGAAAATAGCCGACCAAGTCGGTCCGGACAAAGTCCTCTATTACGCCCAGCAGATGGGAATTTCAACCCTGGTAACCAACGGTCCGGTCAATGACCGAAATCTGGCGTTGGCTCTCGGCGGCCTGAGCCGTGGCGTGACCCCCCTCGAGCTGGCCAGCGCCTATGGCGTCCTGGCCAACGGCGGCATCAGGGTCGAGCCGACGGCGATAATCCGGGTCGTCGACCGTAGTGGCAAGGTACTAGAGCAACATCAGCCGCGGGAAAAAGTCGTCGTCAACGAGCGCAGCGCCTACCTGTTGACAGATATGATGCGGGGCGTAATCACTCACGGCACAGGTGCGGCCGCCAACATCGGCCGTCCGGCCGCCGGTAAAACCGGCACCACCAGCGACTATAAGGATGCGTGGTTCGTCGGCTTTACTCCCGATCTGGCAACCGCCGTCTGGATGGGTTTCGATACCGGCGACTTCCTTAACGGCATAACCGGCGGCGACATCCCCGCTCCAATCTGGCACGATTTCATGACGGCCGCCCTGGCTAAAGTACCGGTCCGCGATTTCGTCCGCCCCGGCGGCATCGTAAGCGCCCCTGTGACCATGCCGCCGAAGGATGGTCAGCCGGGCGACCCAAAGAACAAGGATAAAGAAGTCCGCCAGGAAATTTTCATTGAAGGCACCCAACCAAAAACGACACCGCCGGCGAACGGCCAACCGGCGACTGACGGCGTTCCGGTGCCCCCGGAAAACCAGACGGTTGGCGGAAAGGCCCTGCCACCGCCACCGGCAAAACCGGAGCAGCCCACGACGCCAGCGGCGCCGTCCGCCCCGGCCAAGCCGGCGGCTCCCAAGAAAAACTAACATCGCCGGTATTATTTCTGACGGAAATCAAAAACACGCGCCTTTGGCGCGTGTTTTTTTTCCGGCCTGCCGCATATAAATTATTGAACAGTAGCCACCTGCCAACCCCATTCCCTGCAAACAGAGGGAACACGCGCCGGCGTGTTGCTGTTGAACTAAATATCATCAGATAGAAGTTGTAATATCTTCAAAGAAGAACAGCAGCAGGATAATAATGATGATGACGACAACTATCGCGCCACTACCGCCGAATCCGCCGCAAAATCCGCGACCCATAATTCGTCCTCCTTCCTCGTTGACTGACCTTATCTTTGGAATTCTTTTTAGTCTAATATATGGACCCAGCCGGCCATCTGTTACCGTCGTCCCACTAAAAATTTAAAGGAACACGCTTATTGCGTGTTCCCATCTGGCAGGCTGCTAAAGGCAGGTTGATATATCTTCCTCAAAGAATAGCAGGAGCAAGATGATAATGATAACGACCACCACCACCATACTATTCCTACCGCAAAATCCCCCCATAATCTAACCTCCTTCCTCCAGTCTCAGTCTTTTGTCACGCCGCATTACTTCCGTGTCGTC
>JAEZLU010000057.1 GCA_023415075.1 Bacillota bacterium | reverse complement strand
TCGCCCGGCGCCGAGTGGGTGCTGACGCCTTCTCCTTTGGCGAAGGCAAAAAGGGTTAGGCTGAGGGCCGGGTTTTGCACGAAGGTCAGGCTGACCACCTGCCCCGGCTGGTAGGCAACCTGGTCGGCCAGGGCGAGAGCCTGGCTGAATTCGATGTTTTTGATGAACTTTTTGGTCATGGTTTTTTCCTCCCGTAAGCGTGATTTCTAGGGTTATTATACCGCCGGCCGCCGGTCGGCGATGTGAGCTAAATCACAAAACTTGGCAATAGCCAGGTTTTTTTATTCACCGGGGGCGTTTGTATTAGGAGCACCGGCCGCCGGCCGGTGGTTGCCGGAAGATAGTGGCAGGCCGCGGCTCCGTGACTAATCAGTCGTAGCATGTTATAATACATAACGTGTTTTCAATAACAAAAGGAAAGGATGGCTGCTATGAACAGAAAACTGTTGAAACTGGCTGCGCTCGCCAGCCTTATTATGCTGGTGGTGCTGGCCGCCGGCTGCGGTGGCGGCGGCGGGGCCCAGCGGATAACCGGGCTGGCCGCCGACGGCGTTGTGAAGACCTTTTTTGATGAGGCCAAGGCCGGCCATCTGGACAACGCGGCTCTTTATGTGTCGCCGAGCACGAGCAACGATCCGCGGGTGGTCATGAAGTATCTCACCGGCCAGTCGGGCCTCAACGATCTGAAAAACGCCAACCTGCTGTCGCTGACCAAGGCGGCCGAACAGGGCAACTTCGCGGTTGTGGTGGCGACGCTGCAGACTCAGCCGAACAGCCTGAACATCACCGTTAAGCCGGTCGGCCTGGAGAAGGTGGGCGGCGAATGGTATATCGTCGATTTCGACAAGGCCTTCCAGGATGCCAAGTATCAGGTCCTGGCGCAGCTTTTGAGCAAGGTGTAATTCAGGATTCTTTCTACGCAGGCGGGACAACCCGCCTGCTTTTTTTGTGCCTGCCGGCGGGGTCCAGCGGCCGTACGGGCGCATATGATGGAACATATAAAATGGAGAGGAGGTAAGGTTATGCCGCAAATGGAGGAACCCCGCCCAGCTTTCGGCGAAGAGCGGGAAGACCGCCACTGCGTACATGTACATGTTTTCACGACAATGGTTTTTCCCGCCGACGGCCATCAGCACATCCTGCAGGGGGTGACCGCGCCGGCCCGCCCGGCAGGCCGCTCCCATATCCACCGTATCCGGGTGCGGACAAGTTATTTCGACGATCACTGGCATTGGTTCGATATGGTGACCGGGCCAACCATCGAAACGCTGGAGGGCGGCCATGTCCATAGCTACGGCGGGCCGACCAGCTGCGACGACGGCCATGTTCACGACGTGGCCGACACCACGACCCTGGCGCCCGATATCCGTCTGGAGGAGACCTTCGAACCGCCGCCCGAACCGCCCGAACCGCCCGAACCCCCCAGCCCGCCGATCACCGGCGGACACAAGGCCAAGGGCAAGGTGGTTAAACCGACGCTGCGCTGAGCGCGTGACCGGTAGCAATTTAGCCGGGAAAGACATATCATATGGCGTGAGCCAGAGGCGAGGACGCCTACCAGCCTGCGGGCGATAGGCGTCCTTTGCCTTTTGGCGGCCAAGACTAGCGCGAAACGGGGGAATGGGCGAGATGTGCGGCATTGTCGGCTGGATAGATTTCGAGCGGGATTTGACTAGGGACGGGGCCACGATGGCGGCGATGACGGCGAAGCTGGCGCTCAGGGGGCCGGACGACATCGGCCAGTATGCGGCCCGCCATGCTCTGTTGGGCCATCGCCGGCTAAGCGTGGTCGACCTGACAGGCGGCCGCCAGCCGATGCGGCGGTGCCGCGGCGACCGCGGCTATGTAATCACTTATAACGGCGAGCTTTATAACACGCCTGAGCTGCGGTGGGAACTGGCGGCCCGTGGCCACGCCTTTTCGTCGACTTCGGACACCGAGGTTCTGCTGAAGGCGTATATCGAGTGGGGGCCGGCCTGCGTCGGCAAGCTCAACGGGATTTTTGCCTTCGGAATATGGGATGAGGCGGCCGAGCAGCTGTTTCTGGCCCGCGACCGCCTGGGAGTCAAGCCTCTGTTCTACGCCGAACGGGGCGGCGGTCTGCTGTTTGCTTCCGAGATAAAGGCCCTGCTGGCCCATCCGGCCGTCGAACCGGTCATCGACCTGGAGGGGCTGGCCGAAGTGTTTATGCTGGGGCCGGCTCGTACGCCGGGGCATGGCGTGTTTAAAGGGGTGGCCGAGCTTAAGGCCGGCTATTGGGCGATCTTCGACCGCCGGGGGCTGAGGCGCAGTCGCTACTGGGAGCTGGCGAGCCAGCCGCATGAGCAGGATTTTGCCACAACGGTAACAATGGTCAAGGAGATTTTCGAGGACGCCGTCAAGCGTCAGCTGGTGTCGGATGTGACGCTGTGCACCCTGCTGTCCGGGGGCCTCGATTCGAGCGCCATCACGGCGGTGGCGGCCGAGACATACCGCGTCGAAGGCCGCGGCCGGCTGCCGACTTTTTCGGTGGAGTACGTGGATAACGACAAGTTTTTCAGCGAGCACAGCTTTCAGCCCAACCGCGACGCTCCCTGGGTCGAGCGGGTAGCCAGCCATTTCGCCACCGACCATCGGGAGATCCTTCTGGACACGCCGGAACTGGCGGGGGCGCTGGCGGCCGCCGCCCGAGCCCGCGACCTGCCGGGGATGGCCGATATCGACACCTCGCTGTACCTGTTTTGCCGCGAGGTCAAAAAAGGGGCGACCGTCGGGCTATCGGGCGAGTGCGCCGACGAAGTTTTCGGCGGTTATCCCTGGTTCTACCGCGAAGAAATGGTGATGGCCGACACTTTCCCCTGGTCGCCGCGGCCCGAAATCCGCCTGGAGTGGCTGGCGCCCCAACTGCGGGCGAGGCGGGAGCTGGCCGACTACCCCCGCTACCGCTACGCCGAGGCGATGGCCGAGGTGCCGCGTCTGCCGGGGGAAGAGGCGGTGGCGGCCCGCCGGCGGGAGATTTTTTACCTCAGCCTGTTCCGCTGGATGCCGACCCTGCTTGACCGCAAGGACCGGATGAGCATGGCCTTCGGCCTGGAGCTACGGGTGCCGTTCTGCGACCACCGGCTGGTGGAGTATGTTTGGAACGTGCCGTGGGAATTCAAAAACTACCAGAACCGCGAGAAGGGGCTTTTAAGGCACGCCTTGGCCGGCATCCTGCCTGAGGATGTGTTGTGGCGGCGCAAAAGCCCTTACCCGAAAACTCACAATCCTTCTTTTTTCGCGGCGGTGCAAAGCGAACTGCTGGCCATCCTGGCCGATCCGGCCTCGCCGCTGACGTTTCTGGTTGACAGGGACCGGATGCGCGCCTTCGCGGTATCCGAGGCTGCCCGCTCGCCTTACCCGTGGTTCGGACAGCTGATGGGCGGGCCGCAGCTGATGGCCTACCTCATCCAGATGTCAGCCTGGCTGAAGGAGAACCGGGTACGCGTGGAGATATAAAGGCCGCCGGGGGAAATCGTTGACAGAAAGTTCCGCTCGCTGCTATCATAGCATTAGACGAACAAATTCTGACAGCGAAGGAGCTGCTTGGCGTTCTTGGCTGAAGCCGATCCAGCGAGACGGCCCTAAGGGGCGCCGGCTTGCTGGATTTTTTGCGGCAGCCGGCGGCTCCGCGGCGACAGGCTGACGGAGGAATTTCCCGGGAAATGTCGGCCCGGGCCGGGTAAGGGCGAGCCTTGTCGCAGGACAGGCAAGAAAGGGGCAGGAATGGACGAGGGGAAGCTGGCGAAAATAGCCGAAACACTCGACGGGCTCATCAGGCTGGACATACCCGGCCGCGGGATAATCGGCCATCTTTATGCCGCCGCCCGCGAAAAGGCCGGCCGGCCGCTTACCCTGGCAGCGGTCGAGTTGCTGGCCGCCAGGGTTAAGCCCGGCGATACGGTTATCATTGCCACCGGCTGGATTGACCAGCCTGAGGTGGCGCCCGGCTGCGGCGAGTCGGACGGGCCGCCGGGGGCGATGACCCTTGCACGGGCCGTCAGGCTGGCCCTTAAGGCCACGCCAATCATTGTGACTGACGCCTGTCTGGTTGAGGCCACCAAGACGGTGGCCCGGGCCGGCGGCTTTGACTGTGTGCCCGCCGGAGCGGTGGGCCTGTCGGTAGCCCGCAATAAGCTTATGGCAACGGCCGTTCTGCCGTTCCCGGCCGAAGCGGCGTCAGCCCCCGAGGCTGCGGCGCAAATGCTGGCCGAGTTCAGGCCGGCGGCCTGCATCGCCATCGAGCGCGGCGGCGGCAACGATACCGGCGTTATCCACAATATGGCCGGTCTGGACACCGGCGCCGGCCAGGCCAAACTTGATTACCTGTTCGCGGCCGCCCGCCGCCAGGGAGTAGCCACGCTGGCAATCGGCGACGGCGGCAACGAGATCGGTATGGGCAACATCGCGCCCGCGGTGCGCGAGCATGTTCCCTACGGGGCGGCTTGCCAGTGCGGCTGCGGCGACGGCCTGGCGGCCACCACCGAGGTCGATGTCCTGATAACGGCGGTTATCTCCAACTGGGGCGCCTACGCGCTGGCCGCTCTCCTGGCGGCCAGGCAGGCAGTGCCGGCGGCGGCGGGCGACGAGGCCGCCGAGCGGCGGGTGCTGGAAGCGGCGGCGGCCGCCGGTTTTCACGATCCGCTGGCCGGCGGGGTTTTTCCGGGCGCCGACGGCTGCGGCCTGGCGGCCAGCCTGGCGATGGTCACACTTATTCAGGAAACCGTCCGCCAGGGCGGTAACCGTTATTAGCCCAGAAAGAGGTGGATATGATGGATTTGGCAAACATGGCCCCGGCGGCTATCAGGCAGCTAATGCGGCGGGGCGAACTGGCCCGGCCGACGGCCGGTATGGCCGAGGGCTTCGTCCAGGCCAATCTGGCGATGGTACCCAAGGAGCTTGCCTACGATTTTCTTCTGTTTGCCCAGCGCAACCCCAAACCCTGTCCGGTGCTTGACGTGACCGACGCCGGTTCACCCGAGCCGCGGTTTATGGCTCCGGGGGCCGACCTCCGCTACGACGCGCCCAAATACCGGATCTACAAGGCCGGCGTCCTGGTCGATGAAGTGGTCGACATCGCCGGCTACTGGCAGGACGATCTGGTGGCTTTCCTGCTGGGCTGCAGCTTTACTTTCGAGACGGCCCTCCTTAAGGCCGGCGTGCCGGTCCGCCATATCGAGTGCGGCTGCAATGTGCCGATGTACATAACCAATATCGCCTGCCGGCCGGCCGGCCGCTTCAGCGGGCCGATGGTCGTCAGCATGCGGCCGGTGCCTGCCGCCATGGTTGTCAAGGC
>JAEZLU010000010.1 GCA_023415075.1 Bacillota bacterium | reverse complement strand
TCGAGAAACTCCATCTGCAGGCGGATCTCGGTGACCTCCTTGGCCCACTTGGCCTCCTCGCTGAGATTTTCCCACAATGCGCGGGCCTTCTGGGTCACAAGCTCGCGGTATTCCTTCAGACTCTCCTTATCCATAGGGCGCCTCCTTTTTTTCGGATAATAATAACTTTGGCATACAGCCAGAGAATCCCTCTTGGGGCGAATTTTCCGAAAAGTGTTTTCGCAAAAAACACACTTGACTTTGCCGGGAGGAACAATTATAATCAGAAATAAATTTACACAGGCGACGCTATGAAGGGGAAGCCAAAGGCAAGGGCCTCAAGAGAACCGGCGGTTGGTGCGAGCCGGGGGCCGGGCCGTGCGGTTTCCACCCCGGAGCGGCTGATGACGAATCACGACGGGTTCCGCCCGCTACAGCGGCAAGAGTCGGCCGAAAGGCAAGCTGGGTGGCAACGCGGGAAAACATCTCGTCCCTATTGGGGGCGGGGTTTTTTTATATTTTCCTACCTGATACCTATTCAGCACAGTGGAGGGATAAACATGAAAATACTTGTCGCCGACCCTGTATCCGAGCAGGGCATCGCTATCCTACAGAAAGAACACGAGGTCGACGTCAAACTCAAACTGCCGGAAGAAGAACTCGTAAAAATCATCGCCGCCTACGACGGTCTGGTCGTCCGCAGCGAAACCAAAGTCACCAAGACGGTCATCGCCGCCGCCGAGCACCTCAAAGTTATCGGCCGGGCCGGCGTCGGCGTCGACAACATCGACGTCGACGCCGCCACCCAAAAAGGCATTATCGTCCTCAACGCCCCCGAAGGCAACACCATCGCCGCCACCGAGCACACCGTCGCCATGATCCTGGCCCTGGCCCGCAACATACCACAGGCCCACGGCTCCCTCAAAGCCGGCCAGTGGCAGCGGAGCAAATTCACCGGCGTCGAGGTCCGCGGCAAAACCCTCGGCATCCTCGGCCTCGGCCGCATCGGCACCGGCGTGGCCAAACGGGCCCTGGCCCTGGAGATGAAAGTCCTGGCCTACGACCCCTTCATCAGCGCCGACAACGCCAAAGCCCTCGACATCGAACTGGCGGAGCTCGACGAAGTCCTGGCAGTCGCTGACTTCGTCACCTTCCACCTGCCGCTGACCGCCGAAACCAAAAACCTGCTCAACAAAGACCGCCTGCAGAAAATGAAACCGGGTGTGCGGATAATCAACTGCGCCCGCGGCGGCATCATCGACGAAGCTGCCCTCGCCGCAGCCATCAGCGAGGGCCGGGTAGCCGGCGCCGCCATCGACGTTTTCGCCAAAGAGCCGGTCGACCCGGCCAACCCGCTGTTGGCCCTCGAGCAAACCGTCGTTACGCCCCACCTGGGTGCCTCGACCGCCGAAGCCCAGGTCGGCGTCGCCGTCGACGTCGCCGAAGGCATCCTGCTGGCCCTCCGCGGCGAGCCGGTGACTACGGCGGTAAACATCGCCCCGGTGCCGGCCCATGTCATGAAAGTCATCAAGCCCTACCTGACCGTGGCCGAAAAGATGGGCTGCCTGGCTGTCCACCTGGCCGACGGTCGCATCGAAACCGTCGAGGTCGAATACAACGGCCAGATAAGCGAGGTCGAGACCCGCATGCTCACCACCGCCGTTCTCAAAGGCATTTTCGGCCCCATCCTCCAGGAGACCGTCAACTACGTCAACGCCCCGGCCGTCGCCAAAGCCCGCGGCATCAGGGCCAAAGAAATAAAGAGCAAAGAAACCGCCCACTTCGCCAACCTGGTCACCGTCCGCATCCGTACCGACAAAGGCGAGCACATGGTCGCCGGCACCACCTTCGGCAAAGCCGAGGCCCGCATCGTCATGATCGACGGCTACCGGGTCGACGTCGCCCCCGAAGGCTGGCTGCTTATCGGCCCGCACATCGACAAACCCGGCATCATCGGCAAAGTCGGCACAATCCTCGGCGACAACGGCCTCAACATCGCCGGTATGCAGGTCGGCCGCACCGAAACCGCCGGCACCAGTATAATGGTCATGACCGTCGAAGCCGACATACCTACGCCGATCATGCTCAAAATCAAAGCCGTGGACGGCATCCTCGGCGCCAAACTCGTCAACTTCAATATCGGCTAAGGAGGATTCCCATGGCAACAGTCAAACCCTTCCGCGGCCTAAGGCCCAGCGCCGCCTACGCCGCCCGCATCGCCGCCCTGCCATACGACGTGATGGACGCCGACGAAGCCCGCCAGATCACTGCCGGTGAGCCCTTGAGCATCCTCAGGGTCACCAAATCGGAAGTCGACCTGCCGCCGGCTACCGACCCCTACGCTCCCGAAGTATACGCCAAAGCCAAGGAGAACCTCGACTGGCTCGTCGCCCAGGGCTACCTGGCCCAGGACGCCGCCCCCTGCTTCTACATCTACAAGCAGACCATGGGCGGCCACACCCAGATCGGCCTGGTGGCCGCCGCCGCCGTTGACGAATACGAGCAGGGCGCCATCAAAAAACACGAATACACCCGCCCGGACAAAGAACAGGACCGGGTCAACCACATCGCCGTCACCGGCGCCCAGACCGGCCCCGTCTTCCTAATCCACCGGGCCGACCCGGCCGTCGGCGCCCTTATCGCCCGCGGCCTCAGCCGGCCGCCCCTCTACGACTTCACCAGCGCCGATGGCATCGGTCACGCCCTCTACCTTGTGGACCAGGCGGCCGACATCGCCGCCCTCGAAGACGCCTTCAGCCGCGTGCCGGCTCTTTATATCGCCGACGGGCACCACCGCTCGGCCGCCGCCGCCCGGGCGCGGGCCGCCTGCCGACAGGCCAACCCGAACCACAGCGGCGGCGAAGACTACAACCGATTCCTTACCGTCATATTCCCCCACGACCAAGTGCGGATAATGGACTACAACCGGGTGGTCAAAGACCTTGCCGGCCGGACGCCAGACGCCTTCCTGGCCGCCATCGGCGAAAAGTTCATTGTCAGCGAAGCCGGCCCGGCGGCCCATAAACCCAACGCCGCTCACACCTTCGGCCTGTACCTCGCCGGCCGCTGGTATAAACTGGCCGCCAAGCCGGAAATCTGCACCGCCGCCGACCCGGTGGCGAGACTTGACGTAAGCATTCTCCAGGATAACCTGCTGGCGCGCATCCTGGGCATCGGCGACCCGCGCACCGACAAACGGATTAACTTCGTCGGCGGCATCCGCGGCTTGGAGGAACTGGCGCGGCTTGTCGACAGCGGCAAATACGCCGTCGCCTTCGCCCTCTACCCGACCGCAGTCGACGAACTGATGGCCATCGCCGACGCCGGAGCGATAATGCCGCCTAAATCGACCTGGTTCGAACCTAAACTGAGGGATGCGATGGTCATCCACCTAACCGGCTGCGCCTACGGCTGTTGATAAACTTCGCCTAGCTTTGCACCCGCAGGAGGCAGGCCGCAGTTCTAAGCGCTGCGGCGCAAGAACCGCGCACTTGCCAGTTTTTCCGCAACCTTGACGTTATCATTCATAACCTGCGTGTCGCAGACACACTGCCGCAATGAGCCGCTGCAGCCTCTGTGCCCCGAACACGGTTGCCTGCGGTCCCGGAAACCCTGGCGTCGTGCTAGGCTCGTTTCTGAACAGCCTAAGATTATCCACACAAAGCAGGCAAAATTGCCTGCCTTGTCTTTTTTTGTCACAAATGGCAGGGATAACTGCCTTGGCTGCCGAAGGTTTTATCAGCAGCCTGCACCGGATAAACCCGCTAGGGGGGGGCCGCCGATGCTCCGCCAGCCCGCTTTCCGCATTGTCGTCATCTATGCCTTAGTCGCCGCACTGTGGATTCTGGTATCTGACAGCTTGGCCGACCTCCTTTTCCGGGACAGCGGACAGCACATCTATGTGCAAACCGGCAAGGGCTGGTTTTTTGTTGCCATAACCGCCTGGCTCCTGTACCGGCTGGTAGTCCGGGAAACCGATAAGCTATCGGCGTCCGAGCGTCTCCTCCAGGAAAAAAACGAAGCCCTCACCGCCGCCAACGAAGAACTCAGGGCCGCCGAGGAAGAACTGCGGCAGCATTATGATGAACTCAGCCGCAACCAGCAGCGTATCTACCGCCAGAACGAATGCCTGCTGGCCCTGCGGGAGACTGCCTTCGCCCTCATCGGCGAGCGCGACGTCGACGGCCTTCTTAGATACATTGTCGGGACGGCCGCCGAACTTGGTGGCAGCCAACACGCCTACCTCAACCTGCTTACCGCCGATGGCGGGGCGATGGAGCTGAAAATCCAGACAGGTCTGAACATCCAGCAAATCGGCATCCGCCAGCAAAAAGGCGAGGGTGTCGTCGGCCGGGTATGGGACACCGGCCAGCCGCTCGTTATCTATGACTATCAGGAATGGTCCGGTCGACTGGCCGACCCCAGTTGCGAGGCCCTGCAGACGGCCACCGGTTTCCCCCTGAAAGCCGGTGGTCAGGTCGTCGGCGTCTTCGGCCTCAACTACACCGAAAAGCACGAACTTGACGAAGCCATGATCGGGCTGTTCGGCAGCTTCGGCGAACTGGCCTCCATTGCTCTCGAAAGCGCCAGCCTCCAAAGCCGTCTTACCAGCAGCCAGGCTCAGATGCGGGCCGTGATCGACGCCATTCCCGACGCCATTCTCCGTCTGAGCAAAGACGGGATTCTCCTTGACTACAAAATCGGCAGCGAAATCAAAGCCCACTACGACTTGAGCGATAAGATCGGCCGCCCGCTGGCCGAATTCGCCCCTCCCGGCGTCGGCGAGCCTATTACCGACCTTATAAAAAAGGCTGTCGCAACCCGCCAGACCCAGCAGTACGAATATACCGTCGACGGTCCGGACGGCAGCCGGTGGCACCGGGAGATCCGTATAGTCGTCTGTGGCGACGACGAAGCGGTTGCCATTATCCGCGACACCACCAGCCAAAAAGAAATGGCCGACCAACTCGAACGGCTCAACATGATTGACCAGGCCACCGGCCTCTATAACCGGGCCTATTTCGAAGAAACCCTCCGGCAGATGAACGACGACCGCTACCTGCCGGTCGGCGTCATAGTCGGCGACATCGACGGCCTCAAATTCGTCAACGAAACCTTCGGCCACCAAACCGGCGACGGCCTGATCATGGTGGCGGCCGGCATCATCACCTCCTGCTTTGGCCGTGGCGATATCATCGCCCGTATCGGCGGCAGCGAATTCGCCGTCATCATGCCAAACAGCAGTGCCGAGAACGTCGAACAGGCGGCCCGGGCCATCCGTGAAGAAACCGGCCGCTATCGGGAAGACACCCAGATGCCGCTTGCCGTCTCGGTGGGCTTCAGCGTGCGTACCCACGCCGACGAAAAAATGAACGACATCTACACCGTCGCCGATAAAAACATGCACCGGGAAAAACTTCACAGCCGGCAAAGCGGCCACAGCGCTATCGTCAGCACCCTGGCCAAAGCCCTCGAAGCCAGGGACTTCGTCACCGACGGCCACGCCGACCGGCTGCAGGAACAAATGGAAAGACTGGCCCTCGCCGCCGGCCTGCCGGCCAGCAGCCTGCCTGACCTAAGACTCCTCGGCCGCTTCCACGACATCGGCAAGGTCGGCATCCCTGACAGCATTCTCTTCAAGCCGGGCCGTCTTACCGACGAGGAATACCAGGTCATGAAGCGTCACTGCGAAATCGGTTACCGCATCGCCCTGGCCTCGCCCGATCTCGCGCCCATCGCCGACTGGATCCTCCGCCACCAGGAATGGTGGAACGGCGAAGGTTACCCCCTCGGCCTTGCCGGCGAAGGCATCCCTCTGCCGTGCCGCATCCTGGCCATCGTCGACGCCTACGACGCCATGACTCACGACCGGCCCTACCGGAAGGCCATGGCCGTAGACGATGCCCTGGCCGAGCTGGCCCGCTGCGCCGGCCGCCAGTTTGACCCCGAACTTGTCAGGCTGTTTCTGACAATCATCAAACCGCCGGACGGGGAATAAAGTAAAAACCCTGCGCATTTATGCGTAGGGTTTTTGATTTCCGGTTTAACCCCGGAACTAGTCATTAAACTCCTTCGGCAGCCACTTCACCTTATCGCCGCACTCACAGCAGCCGTACAGTTCGCTCAGCGTCCGGCCGACGTTGGCGTAGGCTGTCATGATATCGGGCGGCGGGGTGTCGCCGCACAGGCAGCACTTCAAATCGTGGAGCCTGTCGTGGCTCACCTTGAAACTTTTCTTGCAGGCCGGGCACTCGAAGGTCAACTGCATGACCAAACCTCCTTACATAAAAAAATAGGGGCGACAAAAGCTATACAGTAATTTTTTCGTCAGTTGCCAGTCTTATTCCTCCGCAAAGCAGCCCGCCCGAAAGGATTGTCCGCCGGTGGCCGCGAAACAAAAAGAAAGGAGGGATTATTATGGAAAAAAGAATACTCGGCCGCACCGGACTCGCCGTCACCGCCATCAGTTTCGGCGGCCTGCCGATCCAGCGCTGTACCATGGCTGAAGCCGGTCCCGTACTGCACGCCGCCATCGATGCCGGCATCAATTTTATTGATACCGCCCGGGCCTACACCGACAGCGAAGATAAAATCGGCACCCACCTCGCGGCCCGGCGTCAGGAATACTACCTGGCCACCAAAACCTTTTCCCGTGACAAGGCCGGCATGGCCAAAGATATCGACACCAGCCTTAAGAATATGCGCACCGACCATATCGACCTCTACCAGATTCACAACATCCGGGAGCGGGCCCACCTCGACCTCGTTCTCGGCGAGGGCGGGGCCCTCGAAGCCCTCAAGGAAGCCCGCCAGGCCGGCAAGATTCGCTTCATCGGCATAACCGGCCACGACATCGGTATTCTCATCGACGCCGTTAAAACCGGCGAATTCGACACCGTCCAGGTGCCCTTCAACTGTGTTGAGCCCATGGCCGAAGATAAGCTTTTCCCGCTGGCCCGGTCCATGAATCTCGGCACCATTGCCATGAAGCCCCTCGGTGGCGGCCAGCTAACCAAAATCGACCTGGCCCTGCGCTACATCCTCGAACACGACGTCACCACAGCCATCCCGGGCATGGACGAAATCCGCCATGTTGAAGAAAACCTGGCCGCCCTGAAAAACTTCCGGCCGCTGACCGCCGCCGAGCGCGAAGAACTGGCAGCAGAGGTCGCCAAGGTCGGCACCAGCTTCTGCCGCCGCTGCGGCTACTGCCTGCCCTGTCCCAAGGGCCTCGACATCCCGTCGCTCTTCATCTTCCATCTGCAGTACGCCCGCTACGGCATGAAAAAAACCATCCCCCAGCGCTACGCCACCTTCGAGGCTAAGGCCTCGGACTGCGCAGGCTGCGGCGCCTGTGAAAAGAAATGCCCCTACAACCTGCCGATCCGCGAACGCCTCAAAGAAGTGGCCCAAGACCTCGGCTAGCCCTCCGGGCCGGCGACCGGCGACTCCCTGCCGGGCGCGGCGGCGTCCGGGCCGGTCGCTTTCGTCGTCACCGTCACGGCTATGCCGCCGAGATAGGGGGCCAGCGCGTTGAAAACGCCGGCGAAGGCGGCCGCCACCAGCCCCGAAACAAGCCCGGCCACCAAACCCAGGAACATACCGCCCAACAGGCCGACCGAGCTGTCCAGCATAAGCCCCAAAATTATGCCGCCGGTGCCGCCCACACAGGTGCCGGCGGCAAAAAACATCCGGAAGACGGCCTTCCAGGACACCCTGACGATCACATAATCCTGCACAACATCACCCCCAGCGAAAAGGAGGACTGACCATGGCTGACCAACTATTCGACATCGCCGTCGTAGGCGGCGGTCCGGCCGGCATGTCGGCTGCTCTCACCGGCCGCATCCGCAACAAAAGCGTAGCTCTCTTCGAGCACCTAGACTTCAGCCAGAAGCTGCAAAAAGCCCACCTTGTCGACAACTACCCCGGCCTGCCGCAAATAACCGGCAAGGGGCTTATCCAGCAGATGTCGGCCCACTGCCTGGCCCACGAGCCAATCCTTATCAAAGAGAAAGTCACGAACATCTTTCCCGGCGACACCTTCACCCTGCTGACCCCGGCCGCCACCTACCAGGCCCGGGCCGTCGTCCTGGCCACCGGCGTCGTCAGCACCCTCCTGTTTGCCGGCGAAAAAGACTTCCTCGGCCGGGGCGTCAGCTACTGTGCCACCTGCGACGGCATGTTCTACAAGGACAAAAAAGTCGCCGTCATCGCCTACACCGAGGAAGGCGAACACGAAGCCCAATACCTGGGGGAAATCTGCCGGGAGGTATACTTTCTGCCCCAGTACAAGGCGGCGCCGCCGACCCTGAGAAATAACGTGCGGCTCATGGCCGACAAGCCGCGGGCCGTCGAAGGCGACAGCCAGGTCGAGCGCCTCATCACCGACCAGGGCCGGCTGGACGTCGACGGCGTCTTCATCCTCCGCCAGTCCGACCCGGTGGAAAACCTCCTGCCCGGCCTCGAACTCGAAGGCGAGCTCATCAAAGTCGGGCGGGACATGTCGACAAGCATCGCCGGCGTTTTCGCCGCCGGCGACTGCACCGGCAAACCCTGGCAGATCGCCAAGGCCGCCGGCGAAGGCCTGGTGGCCGTCCTCAGCGCCATCGGCTACCTCGAAGAGAAGACCAGGCAAGCCGCACCGTGAACCAGAAAGTAGCATAACCAAAAAACGGGAACAAGATGCCGATAAGTTTAGCAAAACCAATTTGGCCGCAGCCCAGGGCGGCGGCGGTGATCAGCACGGCGGCGACGGCAGGCGGCAAGCCCGTCGCCGCCGCCGCTTTTCCGGCGCAGCCGAAAAGAGCGGCCAGGGCGGTGGTATACATCGCCGTCAGCAAAATCAGCGCGTAGGCCGCGCCGGCCAGCGGGTGCTGGCGGCTGGCCACTTCGAGGATGGGCACCTCGCGGTCCAGGCTGCCGGGATAATGGAGCATAACCACCAGGCTGAGGAAGGTCGCCAGCCCCCCCAGCACCAGCCCTCCCAGCACGCCGCCTGCCAGGCGGCTGGCGTACAGCGGCATCGACCCGCCCAGCGGCACCAGCACGGTCGAACTGACCACAATATTGTAGGAAACATATAAAAGGCTGGCCAGCAGCCAGTGGGCGGCCGGCTGGCGGACCGGCGTCGCCGGCACGGCCAGGCCGGCCGGGTCGAGGGCGTGGTAAACCAGCGAATAAAGGCTCATCGCCATCACTGCTGTCAGTAGCAGCGGCGTCAGCACCATGTTGGCGGCGGCAATGCCCCGCAGGCCGAACACCACGGCCGTCGCCACCGCCAGGCCGGCGCCGCCCAGCGTCGGCCAGTAAGGCAGGCCCACATGGTCGCGGGCCACGGTGGCGATGCCGGCCAACATCACCGCCAGGGCCGCGAACAAAAAAGCGCTCGTCAGCCAGTCGAGCAGCCGGCCGATCCGCCGGCCACACACATAATAGATCGCCTGATGGTAAGCGGTGGCCCGCAGCCGGTGGCCAAGCTCCAGCAGGCGGCAGCCCAGCCAGGCGAAAAGGACGGTAGCCAGCAGTATGCCGGCAAAGCCGGCCCGGCCGAAACTCACGAAAAACTGGACGATCTCCTGGCCGGAAGCGAAGCCGGCGCCCATCACCGTTCCGGCGTAGATCGCCCCGATCCGGATGGCATCGGCCCATGCCCTGGCCTGCAAGCAGCCTCCCCCCTCCAAGCTTTTTCTTAATTCTATGTGGCAACTCCAGCGGCCAATACAGGCAAAACAAAAACCATGGGTTATTAGCCCATGGTTTCTATGTTAGTTCAGCGGCCTTTCCGCTGCTGGCGGCGCCAAAATGGCCTTCCTCGACCGTCGGCGTCCGGTTGCCCTTCGGTCGGCACTTTATCACATTCGTCGTACCCTAGTTATCTGCCGCAGTGCTGAAAGTCCAGTAGAAGGACAAACGGCGCCCGGAAGGCGACGAAAAAGGCGTTGGCGACCGGGTTGCCGTTGTGCAGCGGTTGATAAAACGATTACCTCAACCGCTGCGTCGCACGCGGCAAAGGCGTTAACGGATGTGCCGAGTAATTGTCCCTGCTGAAATTTGCCGAATGACCTTGGGGATAGCTATCGTGCATAATGAACCATGAGTTCTTGTTGCGGCTCACCGCCACCAAAATTCGGAAATTATCGAAACTCAGTTTTGGTTTTCCGTAATTTGAGCTTCAAATAGTGCTTACGGGAGAAACGGCGAAATTTATAAAAGTGTAATCGGGGCAACATTTTTTATTTTGCATATTAATTATATTTATGGTAGAAGGGAGGGGGTTTTTTGAAAATCGAACGCAAACCGGACTTGAATGCAGACCTGCTGATTATAGGGGGAGGGACTGCGGGACCGATGGCGGCCTTGAAAGCCAAGAGGAAGAATCCTGAGCTGGACGTCCTCCTCATAGACAAAGCCACTGTACGCCGCGGCGGTTCCATATGCCGGGGCATGGACGCATTTAACAACGTCACCATCCCGGGAAAAGCCACGGTCGAGCAGTATATTGAGTCGATACAGCTGATGAGCGAAGGGATCGTCGACCCCAACCTTAGCAGAATTATCGCCGAAAAGAGCTTTGACATCCTCCGGGAACTTGAGCAGTGGGGCGTTGCAACTTTTCCCCGTTATCCCAACGGTGAATACATGGTGCAGCAGTTTCATCCCCGCGGAGCTTTCCTTGCCGAAATGCGCGGCGACATCAAACCTGCCATGGAAAAGCTGGTCCGCGAGGCAGGCGTCCGAATTGTCAACCGCACGATGGCGACGCGCATCCTCACGGAAAATGGCCGGGCCGTAGGGGCAACCCTCTTGAACGTGCGAACGGGGGACTTCCAGGTTTGCCGGGCAAATTCGGTCATCCTCTGCACCGGCGGGCAGGGCCGCTTCGCATTGCCTGACACGGGCTACCTGTTCGGCACTTTTGATTGTCCCTACAATGCGGGCGAGGGGCATGCGATGATATATCATGCCGGCGGCGAACTGACCAACATGGAGTACAACGACGTGTCGCCGATGCTGAAAGACTACGAGGGCCCCGGGCATTCGACATTTATCCGCCATGGCGGCCATCTTGTGAATTCTATGGGCGAACGGTTCATGGCGAAATATGCGCCTGAAATGCTCGAACGCGCGCCTTCGGGCATACGCGAACAGGCGATGCGGACGGAGATTCGCGAAGGCCGCGGACCCATTTACTACGATCTTCGCCATCTACCGCCGGAAACGATTCAGGTTATCAAGGAGGGCATTTTTGCGGCCGAGCGTCCTACCGAGAAGCAGTTCTTCGAGATGCGCGGCATCGATATCGGCACAGACCTTATCGAACTCACGCTCTCCGGGCCCAATATGTGCGGCGGCCACGGCCCGACCGGCGCGGTCGTAGACGGCAATGCCGAAACGACCGTCAAGCATTTGTATGCCGCAGGCGATATCGCTTCGACCGGCTGGGGCTTTGTTGGAGCGGCCTGGGTCTTCGGGATGATCGCCGCCGAAAGGGCCGCCGACATCAATGCGGCCATCCGCCCGGGCACAATTGACGAAGCTGCCGTGCAGGCCGAGTTTGACCGTTTGAACGTTCCTGCCCAAAGAGACGAGGGGTTTGATCCGATGGAAATGGAATATAAGGTCCGCCGGATCATAAAGCCCCATCTTACATCGCCCAAGAGTCAGGCCAGGTTGGACGCGGCTTTGCAGCAGATCGAAGGTTTCCGCAGAGATATGCGCAAAGTTCGCGTGCACGATTGCCACGAGCTGATGAAATTTGTCGAAGTGGAAGCCATTATCGATACTTTGGAAATGGCGGTGCGCGCTTCGATAACCCGCAAGGAAAGCCGCTGGGGTTACGGTCATTATCGTATCGATTATCCGCAGAAGGATCCCGTCTGGGACAAAAAGTACGTGATTGCGGCCAAAGACCCCGTGTCGGGCGGAATGGTGACTTACGCCAAGGATGTTCCGCAATTACATATGTAGGAAGGAGAAGAGAATTTACGATGGGAATCCGTGTAGACAAGAGCAAATGCACTGGCTGCGGCCGCTGCGCCGAAGAGTGCCCCGGAGATGTCATCCATATGAATCCGAAGACCGGACTGCCTTTTAACAAGTATAAAGACGACTGCTGGTACTGCGGCGTTTGCGAAGTGGAATGCCCCTGCAATGCGGCGACTATGGAGTTCCCCTGCCTGATAGTGTGATCCTGGTAATAAGTTAAGGGAGGTAATCTATGTGAGTACAGCCCGCCGACCATCCCTTGGAATGGCCTTCTTTTCCCTGCTGGTTCTGATTGCCATCATCCTCTACGGAACGGCCTTTTCCAAGCTGCCACCGGTATTGCCCCTAATTACGGCCGCGATCCTGGCCTGCGTGATTGGAAAATATCTGGGGTTCCAATGGAAAGAACTTCAGGACGGCATGTTTGACTCGCTCAGCCGCGTTTGGCCGGCGATCATCCTGCTAATCGCGGTCGGCATGCTTGTCGGCGTGTGGATATTAGCCGGCACTATCCCGATGATTATCTATTGGGGCCTGGAACTGATTTCCCCGTCGAGTTTCCTGGTGACGACCTTCTTCCTTTGCATCATCGCCTCGACGATGACCGGTACTTCGTTCGGAACGATGGGGACCATGGGCGTGGCACTATTGGGGGTAGGCACCGCGCTCGGTTATCCTCTGCCGATGATCGTCGGCGCCATTGTGTCCGGCGCGTACTTCGGCGATAAAGTATCGCCGGTTTCAAGTTCAACCAACATTACCGCTTCCATTTGCGAGGTCGACCTGTTCAGCCATATCGGCTCGATGATGTGGACGACGATACCTACACTTATCGTGACAGCCCTGATTTATATATTTATGGGAATGCAACATTCGGCAGCCGAAGTAAGCAGCAACATCCCGGCCTTGCTGGCGGCGCTGAAGGCCACTTTTAACCTTTCCGTGTGGACGCTCGTTCCTCCGGTATTCTTGGTTGCCCTGGCCTACCGCCGGTATCCCGCGATACCCATTATCATATTCTGCATCTTCTTGGGTGCGTTCATCGCCTGGGGAGTCCAGGGGCAATCGCTACCGGCCATTGCCAATTCGATGGTCAACGGCTACGTCGGCAAAACCGGCTTGCCGCAGTTGGACAATCTTCTCAGCCGGGGCGGCATCAACAGCATTATGAGCACCATCATGTTGCTGATTGCCGCGGTCTCCTTTGGCGGAGTGCTCGAAAGGATCCGCATTTTGGAGGTTTTGGTGGAAGCGACGGTCAAGTGGGCTGTCAACACCGGCCGGCTCATAGTTGCCGTACTTCTTTCAGGCTACATCATGCTCGTCGGTACCGGCAGTCAGATGGTTACTATCGTTATCCCCGGACGCGCTTTCGCCCCGGTGTTCAAAGAAAGAAACATCCATCCCCGGGTGCTTTCGCGGACCGTCGAGGACAGCGGCGTAATTGCCGCGCCACTGCTGCCGTGGAGCGTCCACGCCTTCTACATTCTAGGCATCCTGGGCGCCAGCGCCTATGATTTCGCGCCCTATGCCTTCATGTGCTGGCTGGTGCCATTCTTCTCCGTGCTGTTCGGCTACACGGGAATCGCTATCTGGAAGACCGACGGAACCTCTGTCAGAGGGTCTTAATTCGCTAGTTTTTCCAGAAGCCCCAGGTCCCTGACGATGATCCGGTGGGTGTGGTTTTCAAGGATTCCGCCGCTGCGCATGGTCTGGAGGATCTGATTGACGGTGACGCGATGCAGTCCAAGTAAATTTGCAATGTCTTCCTGACTGACAGGCAGGGGGGGATAATCCCTCTGGCCTGTTTCTTTTCGTCCCCGATAATATTGATATATCAGCTTGGCAACTCTGAACACCGGTTTGCGGAACACCTGGTCTTCGAGCTGGGTCGAGAGAACATGAACTTTCCTGGCCATAATTGTCAGCAATGATTTTGTCAGTTTCGGATGCTTTTCCAAAATGACGTCAAACAGCACCGCTTTGCTGAACCAATAGATCTGGCAGTCTTGGACCGCTCGGAAGTAATAGGCGCAGGGCTTGTTGTTAAGAAGCGGCGTTTCTCCCAGGACGCAGCCCGCTTCCATGAACCAGATGATTTTTTCCTGACCGCCTTCTACCTGGAAAACGGTTTTAATGAAGCCGCTTTTTAGGTAAGCCAGCGCATCCAATGTCTGGCCGGCGGCGATGATAATATCTTTCTTCCGATATTTCCGCGACGAACCGTAAGGCAACACGCCGTCCCAGCAATAATCATCCCCGGCGCAAATCCAAGGCGAAGAAAGTGTATCGCAGTCCTTGAGTTCCGGCATGGCTTTCCTCCCGTTTCTATTTAGGGGCCCCATATTTGCCGTTTCCAAGAGTAAGACATTGCTTTATCATGTCTAAGTTGTTCATTAGGGTTTCTTTGCCTGGGCAAAAAATCCTTCAAAGTTGCGCAGGGAGCTACGGATCTCATCCGACAAAATGATGAGTCAATTGGTCTTGACAGTGTTTGCCTCGCCGCGTCAAACCCCTGTCAAAAAAGATAGGGGCGGACTTTATCAAAAGCTTGCCGATTAGGTAAGGTTATGGTTCCTTATCCCGCAAAAAAAGGATGCTCCGATTGTACTCGGAGCATTGGAAAAACCAACTATAAGCTTAGCACTATAATAGGCGGACTCAACCCTATCGGCCTTTTCGCCTCTCCTGCCGCCTGCTTTCATACATCGCCAGCAGATCGGGCTTGTCAGCCGACGCCAGTTCGCAGCCGGGAGCCAACTCGCGGCACTTCTCGACCGCTGCCTTGAGATCGTAGAAGACCTCCCATTTGCCCTTCACCAGATCCTGGCCGGTCAGCCGCAGCAAGTAGGCCGGATGGTAGGTGGCGATGGCCGGGATGCCGTACTTGGTCTCGAACCAGTGGCCGCGGTCCTTGGTGATCCGTCCCTGCGGCCCCATGAGATACTTCAGAGCCACGCCGCCGAGAGCGACGATCACCTTCGGCTTTACGAAAGCCAGTTCCCCGTCCAGCCAGTTGACGGCGCAAAAATGGCCTTCCTCGACCGTCGGCGTCCGGTTGCCCTTCGGCCGGCACTTTATCACATTGGTGGTATAGCAGCGGTCCCGCGTAACCCCCACCGAAGCTAGCGCCTTGTCAAGCAGCTGGCCGGACGGGCCCACCAGCGGCACCCCGTACTCGTCCTCGACCCCGCCGGGGCCTTCGCCGACGATGGCCAGCGGGCTGTCGACCGACCCGTTGTAGGCTGTCGGGCCGATGGCGTCCTTGCGCAGGTGGCAGCGGTCGCAGGCCAAAAGCGCCGCCTCCAGCTCCCGATGGCTGGCATAGGAAGTTTCGAACACGCCAAATCACCTCCTAGCCTAGATTCGTGCCCCGGCCGCAAAATCCTGCGAAGAGTCCAGGAGGGGTCGGTTATCGCCGGCGCGAAGATATAAAAGGAAGAGGAGGTATAATATGGGAAAGAAAACCTTTGTTGCTATGTTCGCCGGCGAGGCCGGTTACGGCGTCATGAGCGCCGGGACCATCGTGGCCAAGGCTGCCGGCCGCAACGGATTGTGGGCTTTCGTCGCCAACGAATATCCCTCGCTGATAAAAGGCGGTCTCAACACCTGCCTCGTACGCCTCAGCACGGCGCCGCTCACCGCCTACAGCGAGGAACTCGACTTCCTGGCAACCCTGTCGCCAGCCGGACTGGCGCAAAACTACGGCAAACTGAGACCAGGCGCCATCCTTTTATACGACGATGCTGCCGTGACGCCCGACCCGGCCCGGCTGCCGGCAGGCGTCCGGGCCATTCCCCTCAAACTCACCCAGGGGCTTGCCGGCGACGCTGCCAAAGTTATGGCAAACAGCGCCATGCTCGGCGCCTTCTGCGCCCTGACCGGCTTTCCGGCCGAGCTGGTCGCCGACGTCCTGGCCAGCGAATTCACAGGCGACATCCTGGCAAAAAACCAGGCCATCTTCGCCGAAGGCCGCCGCCAGGCCGCCCAGGCCGCCACCGGCGACGTATTTCCCCTGGCTTTCGCCGCCGGCGGCCAGCCCAAGATGCTGCTCACCGGCAACGACGCCCTCTGCATCGGCGCCATCCGCGCCGGCTGCCGGTTCGTCGCCGGCTACCCCATGACCCCCTCATCAGGCATCCTCAGCTATATGGCCGATCACGCCACTGAGTACGGCCTTGTCTTTAAGCAGAGCGAAGACGAAATTGCTGCCGCCAACATGCTCATCGGCGCCGGCTTTGCCGGCGTGCGGGCCCTCGGCGCCACCAGCGGCGGCGGTTTTTCCCTCATGACCGAAGCCCTCGGTTTCGCCGGCCAGGCCGAAGTCCCCATTGTTATCGTCCTCGGCCAGCGGGGCGGTCCCAGCACCGGCCTGCCGACCCGCACCGCCCAGGGCGACCTGGCCTTCGCCGTCCACGCCTCCCAGGGTGAATTTCCCCGCCTCGTCGTCGCCCCCGGCGACGTCGGCGAATGCTTCAGCGAAACCTTCCGGGCCTTCAACCTTGCTGAAAAATACCAGCTGCCGGCCATCATCCTCACCGACAAATACCTGGCCGACGCCGCCGTCACCCATCCTTACTTCGACGCTAGCGGTCTCGCCGTCGACCGCGGCAAACTGGTCGACGAAGGCTGGCTGGCCGGCCATCAGCCCTACCGGCGCTACCGGGATGAAGCCGACGGCGTCTCCTGGCGGGCCATCCCCGGCCAGAAGGGCGGCCGCCATATCGCCACAAGCTACACCCACGGCGAGGACGGCTTCTACAGCTCCGGCAACCGCGAATACGCCGGCGCTGAGCCGGAAGTGACCGCCGCCGGCCTCGACAAGCTCTTCCGCAAAGTCCCGCCCCTGCTGGCCGAAGTCCCGGCCGTCGAACTGCACGGACCGGCTGCCGCCGACCTTACCATCGTCAGCTGGGGCTCCACCAAGGGGGCCATCTTCGAAGCCCTCGGCATAGCTGCCGGCCAGGGCCTGCTCGTCAATTTCCTCCAGGTCCGCTACCTGTCGCCCTTCCCGGCGGCGGCCGTCGCCGCCATCCTGGCCAAGGCCCGCCGCACCCTGCTCGTCGAAGGAAACAAGACCGCCCAGCTCGGTGCCCTGATTGGCGGCAACACCGGCTATCGGCCCGACGCTCTCTATCTCAAATACGACTCGCGACCCTTCACGCCGGCGGCGATTGCCGCCAGGCGGCGGCGTGAATTTTGTGATGGCCCCCAGGTCGCTGGTGGGCGAAGACTGGCCTTTGGTGAGGCCGTAGATTTGGTTGTTGTGAATGAAGTAGGCAATATCGAGGTTGCGGCG
>JAEZLU010000366.1 GCA_023415075.1 Bacillota bacterium | reverse complement strand
TCTGGCTATGCATATCTCGGCCGCCGTCCGTCCCATCTCGTATTTGGGCTGGGAAACGGTGGTCAGCCTGATTTGTGGATAGGAGACGAAAGGAATGTCGTCGAAGCCGATGATGCCGAAGTCCTCGGGAACCCGCAGGCCGGCTTCGGATACGTACTGCAGCACCCCGAGGGCGATGACGTCGTTGGCCGCGAACACGGCGTCCGGCGGGTCAGGCAGGGCCAGCAGGGTCTGGGCTAGGGCGTAGCCGCTCTCGGTCTTGAAGCTGCCGCTGACGACCAGGTTGTCGTCAAGCCGGTAATGGTAGCGGGCCAGGGCCGATCTATAGCCTTCAAGGCGTTCGGCGTTTACATGGACCTCGGCGTTGCCGCCGACAAAGGCGATCCGCCGGTAGCCGCCCTCGATAAGATGCTTGGTCGCCAGGAAACCGCCGCGGACATTGTCGATGGTCACATAGCTGTTCGAGCTGTTGGCCGGCAGCCGGCTGACAAAGACCAGCGGGATGGAAACCTGGTCGAAGACGCTTTCGTCGTCGTCCGACACCGGGGTGATGATGATGCCGTCGGCCCGCTTTTCCTGGAGGACCCGCAGGTAGGTTTTCTCCTTCTCGGCGCTCCAGTTGGTGTTGCAGAGAAAGAGGTTGTAGCCGAGATCGCTGGCGGCATCCTCGACGCCGCGGGCCACTTCGGGGAAAAACGGGTTGGTGATGTCGGGGATGACGAGACCGATTGTATCGGTTTTTTTCATTATCAGGCCGCGGGCCACTGCGTTGGGCTGATAGCCCATCTTGCGGGCCTCGTTCATGATGCGGTCCTTGAGGGACGCCCGCACGCCCGGGCGGTCGTTGAGGGCCCGCGATACCGTTGCGTACGAGACGCCGATGCGCTTGGCAATGTCCTTGATGGTTACTTCCATGCCCTATCTCCTTGTTGGCAGTTACTCCCAGGCCTCGCTGAGAACAAGCCTGATCACCTCGGCCACGCCGGCCGTGTCGGTGGCCCGGGTCACATAGTCGGCCCGCCGCTTTAGGTCGGGGTGGGCGTTGGCCACCGCCACGCCCTTGCCGGCCATCTCCACCATTACCAGGTCGTTCAGGTGGTCGCCGATGGCCACCGTCTCCTGGAGGCTGACGCCGATTATCCGGACCATCTCGGCCAGGGCCGCTCCCTTGGATGCTCCCGGCGGCAGGATCTCCAGATAGTTGACCTCCGACCTCACCGTGTTTAGCGGCCGCCCCAGCGAGGCGCCGCAGGCGGCGGCGAATTCGGCAAACTTGCCCTCGCTGTCGTCGCCGATAATAAGAATCTTGGTTGGCGGCCGGTCGAGGATAGCGTCGAGATCGCCTACCACCTGCCAGGGCACCCCGTCTTTACGGGCGTATTCGGCCAGGGTCGGCGTCAGTTCGCGGACAAGTATTTTGCCATCCTTGTAAACGAGGACATCCCACGGGTAAGCCCGCAGCGCCGCCACGGCCACCCGGGCCGTTTCCAGATCGAGGCTGGCGGCAAAATACTCGCGGTCCTGCCGCAGGTCGACAACTTTGGCACCGTTATATAAAATAACCGGGCCGGTAATCGCAAGTTCTTCGACATATTTCCGGCAGGAATCCTCCATCCGGCCGGTCGCCAGCGAAAAGTGCCCGCCCCGGGCTCGGAATTCGTCGATCAGCCGGCGGGTTTCGCCGCCGATGGCCTGGCGGTCATCCAGCAGCGTGCCGTCAAGATCAGCCACAATCAGCTTGTATTTCATCCATTCCCCCCGTTTCTGGCAGCAGATATGTACAGTCCGGATCAAGCAGCAGGCTGACCGCGGCCCCGGCCTCATAGACGCCGGTGGCCCGCGGGTTGATGACCTGCACCGTCAGCTCGTGCGACCCGGTCTGGACGGTGTACTCGACCGTCGCCCCCAGGAACACCGCCTGCTTGACCGTCGCCGGCAGCGTGCCGCCGGTGGCGGTAAGCGCCAGCGACTCCGGCCGGATGACCAACGTCCGGCTTTGCCCGGCGGCCGCCCGTTCGGCCCTCACTTTAACCCGGGCCTCGCCGACCCTCGCCGTCGCCCAACCGTAGTCGGCCGTTTCCACCAGGCAATCGATGAAATTGGCCTTGCCCATGAAGTTGGCGACGAAGCGGTTGACCGGCCGGTGGTAAATTTCGCTCGGCGGGCCTACCTGCTCGATGGCCCCGTTGTTCATGATGACGATGCGGTCGGAAATGGCCATGGCCTCGGCCTGGTCATGGGTGACATAGATGCTGGTCACCCCCAGCCGCAGCTGGAGCTTGCGGATCTCGTCCCTCATATACTCCCTGAGCTTGGCATCCAGGTTCGACAGCGGCTCGTCAAAAAGCAGAAGCTTGGGCTCGATAACGATGGCCCGCGCGAGGGCCACCCGCTGCTGCTGGCCGCCGGACACTTGGTTAGGGTAGCGGTGCTCCATGCCGGTCAGCTGCATCAGGCGGACAACCCGCATGACCCGCTCCCGCACTTCTTCGCCGGCCAGTTTTTTCACCCTCAGCCCGTAGGCGATGTTTTCGAAAATCGACAGAT
>JAEZLU010000364.1 GCA_023415075.1 Bacillota bacterium | reverse complement strand
TTCGGCCGGAGCCTTGAGCAAAAGCCTCGCGGCCTCCACAGGCCGGGTGGCGCGTGCCGGCTGTTTCCCGTCTTTACCCTTCCCGCACGCTCCGGCGACGGTCTTACTAGCAGGACAACGACTCACAAGAAAGTAAACTTTCGGTTCGCTGTTGTCCTGCATAGCGACTCGCACAAAGCGGTCATCGCTCGCACTCGCCCGCTTTGGCTTGCTGCTAAACTCGTCGCCGACGGGGCGACGTACGCCGCCAATTCACATCCATGTTCAATGGCGGCTCGCTCGCCGTCCGTGGCTCGCGCCGTCTGCCGTACCCGCAAGGGGCAGGCCGCGGCTCTAGGCGCTAAAGCACAAGAGCCGCGCTCTTACCGGCTCTCTCGTTAAGTAGCGGCCGTCGTCCTCGCCGTTGTACGACGACGGCCCCGGATGGGCCTAGTGTCGAACGCGCCATGGATGGCGCAAGCGTTCGACCGGGTGCGGGCAAAGCCGGAAACGCCGGCCGTACCTCGCCTGCTGCTTAGAGGAGAAAGAAAAAGGAGATGGTCCAACGGACTCTCATCCCCTTTTGTAACAGATCCGCCCGCGCCGCAGTTTTCTTTTTTTTCTGGACTCTGGCATGGTAATATGGTACCATGCAAGAAGAAGGCCGGCAGGAAAATGGACAAAGTCAGCCAATGTGTAAATTATGAAAAGATATCAATGGCGAAGGAGAGAACTTGTATGTTGAAGTTAAGCAAAGCCGGGATTAAGGATGGCGCCGCCTGGGCAAAAGCAGGCATCGGCCTGCCGCGTTTCGACCTTGAAGCGATGGCCGCCAAAACCGAGGCCGCGCCCGCCTGGGTGCATTTCGGCGCCGGCAACATTTTCCGGGGCTACCCGGCGCTCCTGCAGCAGCGGCTGCTAGAGCAGGGCAAGGCCGACACCGGCATCGTCGCCGTCGAGACCTACGACTTCGAAATAATCGACCGCTTCTACAAGCCCTACGACAATCTCGGCCTGCTGGTGATAATGAACGCCGACGGCAGCCTTGACAACACCGTCGTCGCCAGCGTCAGCGAGGCCTTGGTCGGCGACCCGTCGCGGACAGCCGACTGGGCCCGCCTCGAGGCCATCTTCAAGAGCCCGTCCCTCCGGATGGCCAGTTTCACCATTACCGAAAAGGGCTACAGTCTGAGCGCCATGTCCGGTGACTACCTGCCCGACGTTGCCGCCGATATTGAAAACGGTCCCCGCCAGCCCAGGAACGTCATGGGCAAAGTGGCCGCCCTCGCCTATGTCCGCTACCAGGCCGGCCGGCTGCCGATCGCTTTCGTCAGCATGGACAACTGCTCGCACAACGGCGAGAAGCTGGGCAGCGCCGTTGTCACCATCGCCAAGGCCTGGGCCGACAAAGGCCTGGTCGACGGCGGCTTCCTCGACTATCTGAACGACCCGGCCAAGGTTTCCTTCCCCTGGTCGATGATCGACAAAATCACCCCCCGGCCCTCGGACAGCGTCAAGGAAATGCTGGGTGCCGCCGGCTTCGTCAGCACCGAAATCGTCTGCACGGCCAAGAACACCTACATCGCTCCCTTCGTCAACGCCGAAGGCCCGCAGTATCTGGTTATCGAGGACCACTTCCCGGCCGGCCGCCTGCCGCTCGAACTGGCCGGCGTCTACTTCACCGACCGCCAGACTGTCGACCGGGTGGAAAAGATGAAGGTCTGCACCTGCCTTAACCCGCTGCACACCTCGCTGGCCGTTTTCGGCTGCCTGCTCGGCCAGAAATCGATCGCCGACGAGATGAAGGACGCCGACCTCAAGAAACTGGTGGAGAAGATCGGCTACGAGGAAGGCCTGCCGGTGGTAGTCAACCCTGGAATCCTCGACCCGCGGGACTTCATCAGGGAAGTCATTGAGGTCCGCCTGCCCAACCCCTACATCCCTGATACGCCCCAGCGAATTGCCTGCGATACCTCGCAGAAGCTGTCGATCAGGTTCGGCGAAACCATCAAAGCCTATCGCGACAGCGCCGGCCGTGACCCCAAGAGCCTCAAATACATCCCGCTGGTCCTGGCCGCCTGGTGCCGCTACCTGATGGCCGTCGACGACGCCGGTCAGCCGATGACCCTCAGCCCCGACCCCCTGCTGGCAACCCTGACGCCCTACCTCGCCGACGTCAAGCTGGGCGATGGCCCGGCGGCCGCCGGCAAGCTCAGCCCCATCCTGAAGAATGACCGCCTTTTCGGCACCGACCTCTACGCCGTCGGCCTGGGCGAAAAAGTCGAAGGCTACTTCGCCGAAATGATTGCCGGCAAGGGCGCCGTACGGGCGACCTTGCACAAAACCCTGGGTTAACTGCATAGATTACAGTAAAGCTGTTGTCATAGCAGGCCGCGATTTCCCGGCCGGACGAATACGGCCGGGAAATTCGGGTATGCTATAAACAATAGCCGAATGGTTTACACTCTGTTGAAAAGTTTCCAAAAAGTGTTGACACCTTTACACTTTGGTACTATTATTTTAGATAAGCACAATCTGGATATCAGGTGAGGTTGCCATGGAAAGCACGCGACAATCTTTGCGGGTCCACAGCGGTTTCTGGTTTAGCTTTTATCGCCAAGGCTATTATTTTAGCGCTGGCTATTTTGCTTTTTCCGGAACAACCGCATACGGTGGCTCGTCCACGAAGAGTCTCGACATGGCCATGGCAAGCTAGCGCCCGCTGAGGGCTACGCTTCATAAGCGAATATGGCTGATAACAAGAGGTTCTTATGGAACCTCTTGTTTTTTTTCTCAAGTTAAGCGCGAAAGGATGGGTTGATATGTTGGTCAGGATGAAAGCGGGTGTGAAAAAAGCGGCGGAAGAAAAAGTCTATCAGCAGCTGACCGCCGCCGGCCTCAGGGTCGCCCGCCTCGACAACGGCTGCCAGAGCGTATTCGCGGTGGCCGGCGATACGGCCAAGGTCGACCTTGGCGCAATCGAGGCCTGCCCCGGGGTGGAAAAGGTGGTGCCGGTCGAAGAAGCCTACCGGCTGGCCAGCCGGGCTCTCCGCCCCCGCGATACCGTCGTCCAGGTCGGCCGCTGCAAGATCGGCGGCCGCAGCAAAGCCGTAATCGCCGGCCCGTGCTCGGTCGAAAGCGCCGAGCAGATGGCCGTCACCGCCGCCGCCATCAAGCGGTCGGGCGCCGCCATGCTGCGGGGCGGCGCCTACAAGCCGCGCACCTCGCCATACAGCTTCCAGGGGCTTGAGGCCGAGGGGCTTAAGCTGCTGTCGCGGGCCGGCGCCGACAGCGGTCTGCCGGTGGTTACCGAGGTCACCGACGTCGAAACCTTCGCCCTTGTCGAAGAATACGCCGACCTCATCCAGATCGGCGCCCGCAACATGCAGAATTTTCCCCTGCTCAAAAAGGCCGGCAAAAGCAGCAAGCCCATCCTCCTCAAACGCGGCCTGAGCGCCACCCTCGACGAATTCCTGATGGCCGCCGAATATATCCTGGCCGGCGGCAACGGCAACGTCATCCTCTGCGAACGCGGCATCAGGACGTTCGACAACTATACCAGGAACACCCTTGACATCAGTGTCGTACCAGCCATCAAGCAGCGCAGCCACCTGCCGATCATCGTCGATCCCAGCCACGCCAGCGGCTGCCGCTCGCTGGTCGAGCCGCTGGCCCTGGCGGCGCTGGCTGCAGGTGCCGACGGCCTGATGGTCGAAGTCCATCATCAGCCGGAAAGCGCCCTCTGCGACGGCGAGCAGTCCCTGCGGCCCGAGCAGTTCGCAAAACTGATGGCCTCTGTCCGCAAGCTGGTCGCGGCCATATAAGTTCAAGGAGGAAAAGCCATGGAAACCTCGATCACCGGCAAAACAAGGCTGTACGCCCTCATCGGCTGCCCGGTCAGCCACAGCATCTCGCCCGTCCTCCACAACAGCATTTTCGCCGCCAAGAAGCTCAAAAGCAAATACATCACCCTCGAGGTGCTGCCAGGCAACCTGCGGGAGGCGGTGGCCGTCCTGCGCGGCAACTTCGGCGGCTTCAACGTCACCATTCCCCACAAACAAGCCATAATGGACTACCTTGACGAAGTCGAGCCCCAAGCCCGGCTTTGCGGAGCGGTCAACACCGTCAGAAACGACGGTGGCCGCCTGGTCGGCTTCAACACCGACGGCTACGGCTTTATGCAGGCTTTCACCGATGCCGGCGTCGACATCGCCGGCGCCGACGTCGTCCTTCTGGGAGCCGGCGGCGCCGCCCGGGCCGTCCTCTGCGAGCTCCTCAGCCGCCGCTGCCGGGTGACCATCATCAACCGGTCACCGGCCAGGGCCGAAAAGCTGCGGCAGGAGCTGGCCGGCCACTTCCCTGGCACGGTGACCGTAGGCGAGTGGCCGCAGATCGGCGGCCGCCACGATTGCCTGATCAACACCACGCCGGTAGGCATGGTGCCCGACGTCGCCTCCCTGCCGCTGGAGGCCCGGCGGCTGCGCGGCTTCGGCCTGGTGTACGACCTTGTCTACAACCCCGACGAAACGGCCCTGCTGGCGGCCGCCAAGGAGTACGGCTGCCGGGTGATAAACGGCTTCCCGATGCTTTTCTACCAGGCGGTCGAGGCCAACCGGCTGTGGACCGGCCAGCCGCTGACAGCGGCCACCGCCAGCGAGATCTTTTTCCAGGCTGCCCGTTACCTGCAGGGATTGCAGGCTATCGACCGGGAAGAGAGGGGCTAGGAAATGGTGCAGGCGGAAGCGGATAATAGGAAAACGCAGACCAGGCCGGACTCAGGCCGGCGGCAGCAATTAGCCCACAATATCGTCCTCATCGGTTTTATGGGCAGCGGCAAGACTTCGCTCGGTCGCCATCTGGCCAAGGTCACCGGCTTCGACTGTTACGACCTCGATGAGATAATCCAGCGCATGACCGGCCAGACGGTCAGCGAACTTTTTGCCAGCCGGGGTGAGGCCTACTTCCGC
>JAEZLU010000316.1 GCA_023415075.1 Bacillota bacterium | reverse complement strand
CTTGAACAAATTCCGTTGACACACGAACAAGTGTTTGGTAAAATAAGGACAGAATATACGGGGGAGGACTATCATGGATAAGATGAAGGCCCTGGAACATACCCTGCGCCAGATCGAGAAGGACCATGGCAAGGGATCGATAATGAAAATGGGGGAAGCGACCTCGCGGTATAACTTCGAGGTCATTCCCACCGGTGCGCTGTCGCTCGATATCGCCCTCGGCGTTGGCGGCATCCCGCGGGGCCGGGTGGTGGAGATATACGGCCCCGAATCTTCCGGCAAGACGACAGTGTCGCTGCATATCATCGCCCAGGCCCAGAAGGCAGGCGGTATCGCCGCTTTCATCGACGCCGAGCATGCCCTCGATCCCGTATACGCCAAGAAGCTGGGAGTCGATATCGACAACCTGCTGATATCGCAGCCCGACTACGGCGAGCAGGCTCTGGAAATCGCCGAAGCCCTCGTCCGCAGCGGCGCTATCGACGTTATTGTCATCGACTCGGTGGCTGCCCTCGTGCCCAAAGCCGAGATCGAGGGCGAAATGGGCGACTCCCACGTCGGCCTGCAGGCTCGCCTGATGTCCCAGGCCCTCCGCAAGCTTACCGGCATCATTTCCAAGTCGCGCACTTCGACTATATTCATCAACCAGATCCGCGAGAAGGTCGGCATCATGTTCGGCAATCCGGAGACGACGACCGGCGGCCGGGCTCTCAAGTTCTACTCGACCATCCGCCTTGAGGTCCGCAAGAGCGAGACCATCAAGCAGGGCAACGATGTCGTCGGCACCCGCACCAGGGTCAAAGTGGTAAAGAACAAGGTCGCGCCGCCCTTCAAGCAGGCCGACTTCGATATCATGTACGGCGAGGGCATTTCCCGCGCCGGCTGCCTTGTCGATATGGGCACCGATCTGGAGATCATCTCCAAGAGCGGCGCCTGGTACTCTTATGGCGAGCACCGCCTGGGCCAGGGCCGGGAAAACGTCAAGGAGTTTTTCCGCGACAACCCGCCGGTGGCCGACGAGATCGAGGCCAAAATCCGCGAGTCCCTGCTGGTGGGGGCGATAAAGGTCGCCAGTGCCCCGGCCGACGATGAAGTCGAAGAATAAACCCTGTCTGCCGGCGGCAGTCAAGCTGCTGGCGGCCCGCGACTACAGCGAGGCCGAACTGAGGGCCAGACTGGCCCGCCAGGGCCACCCGGAGGCGGCCGTCGATGCCGCGGTCGGCGAACTGCGGCGCCGGGGCTACCTGGACGACGAAAAGCTTGGCCGCCATTTACTGGCCCGTTATCTGGCCGACGGCCAGCACGGCCGCCTGGGTATTGGCCAGCGGCTCGAAAAAAGGGGACTGACGTCATCGCTGGTGGCAGCGCTACTGACCGAACAGGGCGTCGCCGGCGAGTATGAACGGGCGGCTGCGGCAGCGGCGACCCGTTTTCCTGTTGGCACGGCGGTTGACCCCGCCAAGCTCGGCCGTTTTCTGGCCGCCCGCGGTTTTGTCGACGAGGTTGTCCTCTCGGTTCTCTGCCGCTGCTACGGCTACGAAGATAACGGTTAACAATGTTTTTCGTCAACTTGACACTTGTTTGAAAAACATTTACAATTAAATTGGCCAATCGTGTAATAGAGATAGAGAGTAGTACAGGGTCAAGCAATCGGTGACATGCGTTAAAAGCCGAGTGAATACTCGGCTTTACCCTTATTAATGAGGAAAAGGAGGTGGAATTATCGCTATTGAGATGATTATTGTGGCGGTCGTTGTCGGACTTGTTGGGGCCGGCATCGGATATATAGTCCGCAGAAACATTGCCGAATCCAAGGTAGCCACGGCGGAAGAAGCGGCGAAAAAAATCCTGGAAGACGCGCAACGGTCCAGTGAAGCCAAGAAGAAGGAAGCGCTGGTAGAAGCCAAGGAAGAAATCCATAAGCTGAGAACTGAACTCGACCGCGAAGTAAAGGAACGCCGCGCCGAACTGCAACGAATGGAACGCCGCTTGCTGCAGAAGGAAGAGAACCTCGACCGCAAGATCGACTCTTTGGAGAAGAAGGAGGAAATCCTCAGTCACAAGGAGGCCGATCTTGACAAGAGTCAGGAAAAAATCCAGGAGCTTTATGCCAAGCAACTGGCTGAACTCGAACGGCTGTCCGGCCTTTCTTCGGAAGAGGCCCGTGTCCTGCTGCTAACGAATGTTCAGGAAGAAATCAAGCATGAAACGGCTATGCTGATCAAGGAGCTTGAACAGCAGGCCAAGGACGAGGCCGACAAAAGGGCCAGGGAGATCATTTCCCTCGCCATCCAGCGCTGCGCCGCCGATCATGTGGCTGAAACCACCGTTTCCGTGGTGGCTCTGCCCAATGATGAGATGAAGGGACGGATTATCGGCCGCGAGGGCCGCAACATCCGTACGCTGGAGACGCTTACCGGCATCGACCTAATTATCGACGATACTCCCGAGGCGGTTATCCTGTCCGGCTTTGACCCTGTCCGGCGGGAAGTGGCCAGAATCGCCCTCGAAAAGCTTATCGTGGATGGCCGGATCCATCCGGCCCGTATTGAGGAAATGGTGGAGAAGGCCCAAAAAGAGGTTGAACAGAAAATCAAGGAAGCCGGCGAACAGGCGACCTTTGAAACCGGCGTGCATGGTTTGCATCCGGAAATCATCAGGCTCCTGGGACGCCTGAAGTACCGTACCAGCTACGGCCAGAATGTGCTCAAGCATTCTATCGAAGTGGCTCATCTTGCCGGCGTAATGGCTGCCGAACTTGGTGTCGATGTGATGCTGGCGAAACGCGCCGGTCTCCTCCACGACATCGGCAAAGCGGTCGACCATGAGGTGGAAGGCCCGCACGTAACCATCGGCGCCGATCTGGCGAAGAAGTACCGTGAGTCGGCCGAGGTTATCAACGCTATCGGCGCTCACCACGGCGACGAGGATCCCAAAACCATCCAGGCCGTACTGGTCGCCGCCGCTGACGCTGTTTCGGCCGCCCGTCCTGGTGCCCGCCGTGAAACCCTCGAGAGTTATCTCAAACGGCTCACTCGCCTGGAAGAAATCGCCGATTCCTTCGACGGCGTCGACAAGTCCTTTGCGATTCAGGCCGGCCGCGAAGTCCGGATTATCGTCAAACCGGAGAAGATCGACGATTTGACGGCCGTTCGCCTGGTCCGCGACATTGTAAAGAGGATTGAGAGCGAGCTCGAATACCCCGGACAGATCAAAGTCACTGTTATCAGAGAGACACGGGCGGTGGACTACGCGAAATAGTCCCGATCGCCGACAGGAAAAACGGCCTGGCATCAGGCCGTTTTTAATTTATACCAAACGATTTACTGCAGGAATTGACCTTTTTCTAGAGAATATCTATCAAAGTTTGAACCAGCGATCATATTATTAAACTCGTTTGGATGGTGAAAAACCTTGCCAAAGCTGCAGCAGGACGACGACAGAATTTCCGACGGCGTAAATCTTCTTATTTCGATTCTGGTGCGCTATCCGGAAATAGGCGCCATCAATTATGACGGCGAAAACCAGTCAATCAAGATGACTTTTATGCTATCAAATATACCCGATAACGGCGAATTCGCCTGCCTGCAGGCGAAGCTGCTGGCCAGCATTGACGCCTACCATGCGTTGGAGCAGATAAAAGGGGCCAGCACTGATATCAGCCTGAGTTCCTGCGAACAGGTGGCCATGCTGATTATCCGCCGCGACGTGCCGACCCTCACCAAGGGCGAAATGGCGCTGGTGATGGCTTTGCTGCGGGAAAATCTTCAGGGACGGCTGGTGGTGGATGCCAATGAGGCCATCCTCGAGGAAGATCTCCTGGTCCAGGAAGAGGTCATCGTCAACATGCTGGAAAATATGAAAAAACAGCATCAATCCAGCGGTCTTATCGGTATCCGCGAAGACGGCCGTGTGCTGGTCTTTAACAAGTAACCGACAAATATGTCATTTTGCTGCAATTATTGTAATTATATGAATTTTTCCCTGGTAGAAAAAAGGAATTCCTTGTCGAGCAACGAATACCTGTTACAATGAGGCTTTGTAGCGGATTGGCTATAATTGAAGGAGGGGACTTACTATGGATATTTTAAAAGTATCGGCGAAGTCGAACCCCAACTCGGTAGCAGGTGCATTGGCAGGAGTTCTCCGGGAAAAAGGCGGGGCCGAGATGCAGGCTATCGGGGCCGGCGCGCTCAACCAGGCGGTAAAAGCGGTGGCCATCGCCCGCGGTTTCGTTGCTCCCCATGGCGTCGACCTTATCTGCATTCCGGCGTTCACCGACATCATGATCGACGGGGAAGAGCGGACGGCTATAAAGCTTATTGTCGAACCCAGATAATGTGATTACATAATCGTTCATTGACGTTGACCTCCGCGATTAGTTCTGGTCAAAAACCAGCGAGTTCGCCAGCAACGCCTGACAAATTAACTTTGGACGATAAAACCTGTTCTGGGAGAACAGGTTTTTTTGTTGCCGACGGTAAATTTATGACATAATATAGTGTATCAGCAGACAAGGAGTGAAGATATGCTTGTCAAAACAGTGAACCGTTCATTAACCGACGTTATCTGCGACGCGCTTGTCGTCAACTTGTTCGAAGGCGCCACCCTGCCGACCGGCGCCACCGGGGCAATCGATTCCGCGCTGGACGGCCAGCTTTCCGCTCTTATCCGTGATCGCCGCGGCGCCGGCAAGTTCGGTACGACGACCGTACTGCCCATTTGCACAGGTGTCGGCGCCCGCCAGATAATTCTCCTCGGCCTCGGCAAGAAAGAGGCGTTTTCCCTCGACCGCCTGCGCCAGGTGGCCGGTATAGCCATCAGGACGGCCCATAAGCTGGACGCCCGCGTGGTGGCCACAGTTGTCCACGGTGCCGGCCAGGCCGGCTTCGACCCCCAGGCTGCCGCCCAGGCTCTGGTGGAGGGGTCTTTGCTGGGTAATTACCGTTTCCGCTATTATAAGACCGATAATGATGACGATGTTCTCCTCGAGAAATTGTATATTGTCGATAATGACGCCAACAAACTTGCGGCGTTCGCCGCCGGGGCCGGCCGGGCCCAGGTTATCGCCGGCGCCGTCAACCTGGCCCGCGACATGGTCAATCATCCGGCAAACCGTATGACGCCCACGAAAATGGCCGAGCACGCCGAGGAAATCGCCGCCCGAGGCGGCCTGGAGCTAACCGTCCTCGACACGGACGCCATCGCCGAACTGAAAATGGAGGCTTTCCTGGCGGTTGCCCAGGGCAGTCACGAGCCGCCGAAGCTCATTGTCCTTAGATATACCGGCAACCCGGCCAGCCAGAATCTGTTAGCCCTCATCGGCAAAGGCGTCACTTTCGACAGCGGCGGCATATCCCTAAAACCCAGCGACGGCATGCACGAGATGAAGGACGACATGGCCGGGGCGGCAGCGGTGCTCGGTGCCATGCGGGCCATCGCCGAGCTCAAACCGGCAGTCAACATCCTCGCCGTTATGCCTTGCACGGAAAACCTGCCTTCCGGCTACGCTTTCAGGCCGGGTGATGTCATCAATTCCCTTGGCGGCAAGACAATCGAGATCATCAGCACCGACGCCGAGGGCCGGCTTATTTTGGCCGATGCCATCGCCTACGCCCGGCGGCTGGGAGCCACCCATATCGTCGACCTGGCTACGCTGACCGGCGCCTGTGTAGTTGCTCTCGGCAACACAACCTCCGGGGTTATGGCCAACGACCGCGAGTGGTGCGCCAGGCTGCTGGCCGCCGCCGAGGCCGTCGGCGAGAAGATGTGGGAGCTGCCGCTGTTCGAGGAATATAAGGAGCTTATCAAGAGCGATATCGCCGATCTGAAAAACTCGGGCGGCCGCCCGGCCGGCGCCATAACCGCCGGCTTGTTCCTGGCGGCGTTCGCCGATACGACACCCTGGATTCATGTCGATATCGCCGGCACGGTCAGTACAACCAAGGATGGCGGCTATAATCCCAAGGGAGCGACCGGCGTAGGCGTGCGCACTCTCGTAGAGCTGGCCGCCCGCTTCGCATGAAGGCCGATCTCCATGTCCACACAACGGCTTCGGACGGGCGGCTGGCCCCGGAAGAGGTAATGACAGCCGCCGCAGCCGCCGATCTGTCGCATATCGCCATCACCGACCACGACACGCTGGACGGCCTGGCGGCCATCATGACCAGGCCAGCCGCCAGCGCGCCGGTACTTATACCGGGCATCGAGTTTTCCACCGATCTGCCGGCCAATGAGGTGCATGTTTTAGGCTACTATATCGACCCCGCCAACGGCGAGCTTCGCCGTCAGCTCAAGCTGATAACCGAAGACCGGACCGACCGGGCCGAACGGATGGTCGCCAAGCTGGCCAAACTGGGGTATCCGCTCAGCGTTGACAGGGTGCTGGCCATCGCCGGCGATACGTCGTCGGTGGGCCGGCCGCATGTCGCCGCCGCCCTTATCGAAC
>JAEZLU010000153.1 GCA_023415075.1 Bacillota bacterium | reverse complement strand
GGATTCAGACGGTTGGCAGGATCAAAGCTTTGCTTGATCTTGCGGAAGACCTCGAGGCCAACCGGCGAAAACTGCTTGCTCATGAACGGTTTCTTTAAGAGGCCGATGCCGTGCTCACCGGTGATCGACCCGCCCAGATCGAGCGCCAGGTTGCAGAGGATGCCCTCGGCCTGATGGACGCGGTCCGCTTCCTCCTTCAGCCGTACGTCAAAAAGCACCATCGGGTGGAAATTGCCGTCGCCGGCGTGGGCCAGGATGCCGATTTCCAGGTTGAGGTCGCCGGCGCATTTGATGATGCCGCTGACGGCTGCCGGGAAAAGGCTGCGGGGGACGGTGATGTCCTGCATCGAGTAGGAGGGCCGGCGTTTGCCGCAGGCGCCGATGGCGGTCCGGCGGGCCAGCCAGATCTTGTCGACTTCCTGGGCGGTGCGGGCGATTTTGAATTCCCGTACGTTGTTTTTACCGCAGATGGTGTTGATGGTGTTAACCTGCTCGTCGAGATCGACGTCATAGCCGTCGACCTCGATGATCAGCATCGCCCCGGCGTCACGCGGCAGGCCGATGTTGTTGGCATCCTCGGCGATAATCATCATGAGGCCGTCCATCATCTCGAGGGTAGTGGGGACGATGCCGGCGGCGACAATGTCGGCGACCGTCTGCGAGGCGTCCTCGGCCTTGTGGAAAATGGCCAGCATGGTGCGTTTGGCCGGCGGCAGGGGCAGGATGCGCACGGTAATTTTGGTGACAAGACCGAGCGTGCCCTCGGCGCCGACCAGTATCCGCGTCAGGTCAAGGCCGCATTCGCTCCGGAAATTGCGGCCGCCTGTCTGGATGACTTTGCCGTTCATCAAAACTACTTCCAGGCCCAGTATATAGTCCCTGGTCACGCCGTACTTGAAGCAGCGGGGGCCACCGGAGCACTCGCCGACATTGCCGCCCATGGTGGCGGCCTTGTAGCTCGCCGGGTCGGGCGGGTAGTAAAAGCCCTTCTTGGCCAGTTCTTCCTGAAACTCGAAGTTGACATAGCCGGGTTCGACGGTGGCCACAAAGTTTTCGGTATCTATCTCCCAAATTTTTTTCATTCGGCTGAAAGCCAAGGCTACCGTCTGGCGGCCGGCGTCGCCGAGGGCGCCGCCGCTCAGGTTGGTGCCGGCGCCGCGGGGGACGAGGGAAAAATCGTGTTCATTTGCCGCCTTGACAATTTCGACCACTTCTTCGGTATTCGCCGGGAAGACGATGGCCACCGGTATGCCGGTAAGGAGGGTGGCGTCATATCCGTAGGCGATCAGGGCGGCTTTACTTGTTATCACATTTTTTTCGCCGACAATCTTTGTCAGTCGGGCGACAGTTTCTTGCCTCAACATGCTAAACGCTCCTCTCTGCAGCCGATCGGTCAGGAAAAAGTGACGCCTGGCGCCATGACGCCCCGCGGGTCAAAGCGGTTGCGGACGGTTTGGAGGAGTTCGCTGATGGCTGCCCACATCTCCTCGTCGCGATACGCCTGGCAGGTCAGCCTGGTGCCCAGGCAGCCGGCGACGCTGCCGCCGTTAGCCATGGCCAGGGCATTGACTTTTTCGCTGAGGATTGTTTTTTCCTCAGGGGAAGTATCGGCCGCCAAGGCCAGCCGAATGTTGCCGATAAGGGCTTCGATGTTGACAGCGGCCAGCTTGGCGGAGGCGCCGGCGACTTTTTCCAGAGCGTCCAGCGACTGGACAAGCCTGAGCGGCCCGACCGAAAAGTCGATGTTCTGGGTGGTGTAGCCGCAGTTCAGCCTGCCTTTGACGGCAAGCCATCTGGCCCACAACTCGTCATGGCGGTCGGGATCTTCGATAATCGTAACGCCACTGCCGCCCGCCAGGGCGAAAATGGCCGCCACCTCCTGGACAAGCGCTTTCGTCGATTCGCGGAAACCCTCAAAAGCGAGCATAACCAACTGGCCGTCCGCCTCGGGGAGGATGTCGGCCGCCAGTGGCCGGCTCATCGCACTTACGCGGGTGGGGTGGATATTGCGCCTGATGAGGGTTTCCAAAGGCACCGCCGCCTTGCGCAGCCCCGGGAAGGCGGCGACCACGGAGGCTCTGGCCTGCGGTGAGGGCAGCAGCTTTACCAGCAGCCTGGTGAAGATACCCAGGGTGGCCTTGCTGCCGACTGCCAGGTGAATGAAGTCGTAGCCGGCGACGTTCTTGATGCATTTGTTGCCGATCTCAAGGATTTCGCCGGTCGGCAGCACAATTTCGAACCCTAACAGATAGGTTCTCGCCGGCCCGTACTGAAAGGCCTTGGCGTCGGCGTCGCCAATAGCGAAGCAGCCGCCGAGCGAACTGGTGTCGGCAATGTACGGGTCGACCGGAAAGTACAGCTTTTCTTCGGCAACCAAGCGGATGAATTCGCTGTGGGCCATGCCCGGCTCGACCTGGGCCACCAGATTTTCCCGGTCGATTTCCAGCAACCGGTTAAGCCTTTTCATGACAAGGGCGATGCCGCCATCCAGCATTTTGCTGTCGACGACGGTGCCGCCGACATTAAGCTTTAAATCCAGCTGGTTGGCCAATTTGACGATCCCGCTGACTTCGGCGGCATTTCCCGGCAGCACCACCGCCAGCGGCTGGCCATTGCCCTTCAGGAACTCGGCCATGCCGGCGGCTGACTCGATTACATGCTGGTCGCCGACCAGTGCTTTGAGCTTGGCAATTGTCGCATTAACCATATTACCGGCCCCTTTCCTGTTGATGATACCGAGGGCTTTGACCAAGGCGGCCCGGCGGGTCAACGGCAGGCCTTGGCCAGCATATCCGCAAGATGAACCACTTTTTGCCGCCCGCCTGCCAGGTTCAGGGCCCCCTGAATACGGTGGATGCAAGCCGGGCAGGTGGTGACGACGACATCGGCGCCGCTGTTTTCGATATTGGCGATTTTTTGCCTGGTGATATCGTTGGCCTCGTCGGGATAGAAGGCCTGGACCAAACCGGCGGCGCCGCAGCAGCGGTCGGCTTCCTTCATTTCGACGAACTGCAGGCGGGGTATGCTTTTGAGCAACTCGCGCGGCGGCTGGGTAAGCTTTTGGTAGCGGACCATGTGACAGGGATCGTGGTAGGTAACCTTCACCGGGATTAACGGCCGCAAATGGCTGCCGGCCCCCTTGAGGTCACGCGCGAGAAACTGGGAGAATTCGCGGACCTTACCGGCGAATTCTTCAACTTTCGGCAAGTAAGCCGGTTCGTCGGCGAAGAGCTTCCGATATTCCTCTTTGAGCATCGAACCGCAGGTGGCGCAGGCGGAGATCACGGCTTCGACCTTTTCGCCGGCAAACCGATCTATGGTGAGTTTGGCAAGCCGTTTGGCGGTTTCGAAGTCGCCGTAAGCGTACTGGGGCAGGCCGCAGCAGCCCTGATCCTTCGGCACAACCACCTCACAGCCGAATTTGTTCAGCACGGCTATTACCGAGTGGCCGGTGTGGCCGAGGGTGTGGTTAAGCATGCAGCCGGTGAAGAAAGCCACCCTCCTTTGGGCGTCAGCTGTCCCGCAGACCGCAGGAACCTGCTCCAGGAACGGCTTGTCATTGACCGGCAGGCCTTTGATGTCGATGCCGCGGAAAGAATCCAGGCCGTCGATCTTGTCAAGCACAAGGTGGCGGAAGGTTTTCAGGGATTTGAAGGCCAAGCCAAGTCTTCGGGGACTTGCCAAGGTTTTCAGCGCCTGCGACTTTGCCAGGCCGGAAATACCTTGGCGTTTTTTAAGCTCGCGGCGGGCCGCCAAAACGAGTTCGTTGGCCTTGACGCCGCTAGGGCAGGCTATGGCGCATTCGCCACACAAGAGACAGCTGTTAATGGCGGCTTCATAATCAGCGTTAGGTTCGAGGTTGCCGTCAACCACAGCTTTTATCAACTGGACCCGGCCACGGGCCACCATGGTCTCGCCGAGGTTGGACTTGTAACTCTTGCAGGCCGCATGGCAAAAGCCACACTTGTTGCACCTGTTCAGCATTTCATATAAGTCAGCCAAACCTCCCACTGCAATACCTCCCCCAGTATTATTGACCGGCTCTTTCGTCCTAAGGTTGAAATCAATTTTATTGTATGCGCATTTAACTAATTTTCCCAGCGCTTTGTTTGTACTTTTCTGAAAATTAGAGCCAAATGCCAGAGCAAAAAGCGATAGCGATATACTTTTTCCGTGATGCCGGTTAAAGCGTGTTTTTTCTTGGTCTAAAAAACAGAACAGAAAATCTGTGTGGTACTTCTTGACAGATAAAGGGCTTTGGTATAATATATAAATGAGAATCGTTCTCAATATAATAAGCTTAACGGCCGAATCCGGCAAAACAGCGCCGAAGGCTTGGAAGGGGGCGTATATGTCAGTTGTGGTGGTTGGCGGCGATTTTCTCGGCGGACTGGAAAAGAATTTATACGCGCTCGGGGTTACCGACCTTGTCCATATTTCCGGCCGCAAGGCCATGGACAAGACTAAGCTATCTTTGCCCAAAGCCACGGCCTTTGTGCTGGTGTTGACCGACTATGTAAATCACGGTATGGCCAAGAATGTGAAGACAATCGCCAAAGCCCGGGCTATCCCGCTGGTTTTTGCCAAACGATCCTGGCGGCATGTGGAAGAAAAACTTCGGGAGAGCAAGGTAATCTAGAAGTAACGTAAAGGAGGGGAAAAATGGACACGCTAGTTTTGTCATTGATAGGTCTGGCGGCGCTGGGTTATGTGTTTTATGTGATTTGGCGAAGCGTCAGCGGCAAAAGCGAATGCAACTGCGGCAGTTCGGGTTCTTGCCCAGCTTCCGGCTGCTGCCATTCGAAGCCGGGTAATTCGAGTAAATAGTGCAGACTTTCGAAAGGGTGGATTTATGAAAAAGGGAATCGCGATGCTGCTTGCCGGGCTCAGTCTTTTTGCGGCGCCGGCCGCCCACGCCGAAGACGTCAAAATTACCGGCGAAGTAACCGTAAAGTACGAACGGGATACCGCTCAGGGCGATCCTGCCGTCTCTGGCACAATGTCGACATTGAAACTCAATCTTGAGAAGGAACTGGGTTCGGGCTTGTCGCTGTACACCCGCCTGGGGGCCCAATATGCAACTCAGCCGGCTTTGGCTGATTTCAACACCGCCGCCTACGCCGAAAATACCAGGTCGGTGGCCGCGCTGGACCAATTTGGCTTGATCTATAAAGCCGGTGGCCTCACCTACAAGCTCGGCCGTCAAGATATGACAATCGGCACCGAGGACCTTTTGTACAAACGCAATGACGAGAAGGTCGGCAAACACGCCCTGGTCGACGGACTCACCGTAACCGGCCAGGTAGGAGCAGTGGAGGTCTCGGCCTACGCGGTACGCGAAGACAACGAGGCCGGCAATCCGCGCGGCAAAATTTATGCCGTCCGCACCGGCTACAGCCCTACGGAGAAGTTGAACTGGGGCCTTACGCTGGGCCGCTATCAGAACGAGGCTGCCGGCAGCACCAATCACTGGGCGGTCGACGGGAAATACGGGTTCGACAAGCACAGCTTCGCCGCCCAGTATACGAAGTCGAGCCGGAGTGTTGACAACAAAGGTTATGTGCTGAACTGGACCTACGACTTTAACGGCACGACCGCGCTTTCCCTGATCGCCTTCAGGATGGAAGCGGCCGGTTCCATTGGCGGGCAGAGCGAGTTCGACAGCGACAACAAAGGCTTTTATTATACGCTTACCCATAAAGTGAGCGAGGCGGCCAACCTTGAGGTCGTATACAAGGATCAGCAGCAGATAAGCGACGGCAAGAAGAACGCCAAGTTCGAAGCGAAAATGAGCTATACATTCTAGCAGAAAGACCTGGAAATTATCGCAGGGCAGCGTATTTTTTTGCATGTTGATGAGAATGATTATCGTTTGACAACTGTGCTTATTGCCAAGATGGCAAACAAGCTTTTATTTTGGCAAATTGGTGAGAACGGTTATCAAATAAGCATGATGGGGATGAGAGAATGAATAAAACACTAAATCAGATAAACCCCGGCGAAGCGGCGGTGGTGACGAAGGTGACAGGAGACGGGCCGGTGAAACGCCGGATCATGGACATGGGCATTATCGCCGGCAGCAGGATACATGTGCTGAAATTAGCCCCGCTCGGCGATCCGATGGAGATTAAGGTAAAAAACTTCAACCTCTCGCTGCGAAAATCGGAAGCGGCCCTGATCGAAGTACAGGTGGGCTGATTTTGAGGGCCAGGCAGCGCAGGTGTGGCGGGAGCCAACAGCAAAGTGGTTTGAGACTGTACAGCAGGGAGGTTTTATAATGTCAGCTTCGAGTTTGACGGTGGCTTTGGCCGGGAATCCCAATTCAGGCAAGACGACTATATTCAATAACATAACCGGGGCCCGCCAGCATGTGGGCAACTACGCCGGGGTCACGGTGGAAAGGCGGGAAGGCTTCCGCCGCTACGACGGCAAAGAGCTGCTGCTCGTCGATCTGCCGGGCACGTACAGCCTTACGGCCCATTCGCTCGACGAACTGGTGGCCCGCAAGGTGATTATTGAGGAAAAACCTGATATTATCGTAAATATTTTAGATACATCCAACCTGGAACGGAACCTGTACCTGGCGGTGCAGATCCTGGAACTGGAGAGGCCGGTGGTGCTGGCCCTCAACATGGCCGACGTGGCCGAAAAGGCCGGGCTGACAATTAATGACGCGCTGCTCGGACAGCGGCTGGGCATACCGGTGGTCCG
>JAEZLU010000150.1 GCA_023415075.1 Bacillota bacterium | reverse complement strand
AAATCAGCTTTCACCAAAATGGGATGGTGGCGACTTGTACCTTGGCCGGCGATGCCTATTTGCGCCCGGTAGGGTGGTCACAAATCTTAACTGACAACTTTACCGAACGCATAGCGTGTTCAGGGTTTGTGGAATTCAAGGCCGGCAAACCGATCGAGCTCAACGACAAAGGCGAAGTAGTCAAGGGCACCTTGCACAACGACACCAAGCTGCCTTCAACAAACATCTTCTTCGCTGACGGCAGCGGCAAGAGGCTTTATAAGGCCGGCACTACCGTAGAATTCGACAACAAAGGCATTATTAACAAAGCGCAGGAGATATGAATAACATGGCAAGCCTCGTCCGCCGGCAGAAAACGGCTGACGAGGCTTGCTCTTTTTGTGAGCGTAAATATGTTCCCCTGGACGGGGGGAGAAAACACTGATAGCAATTATAATTCCCTGTAAAACCTTATTTATCGAGTTCAGCCGTACAAGCAGGGCATCGTGTTGCTTTGATATTAATGCTAGAAAAGCAGAACCGGCACTCTTTTGTTGTCGGAACCGCTTCCTCCTTAGCACACATCCTGTTTACCTGCTTTACAAGAAGAAAAACCGCAAAAGCTACTATCAAAAAATCAACGATAGTGTTGATAAATAGGCCATAATTCAATGTAGCCGCCCCAGCAGCTTTTGCCGCTGCTAGGGTGGGATAATTGGTGCTCGATAAGTTGATAAAGAGATTGGAAAAATCTATCCTCCCCAAAAGCAGTCCAACGACAGGCATCAAAATGTCACTAACAAAAGATGAGACTATTTTACCAAAAGCAGCTCCTATGATGATACCTACGGCTAAATCTAAGACATTCCCCCGAATAGCAAATTTAGAAAACTCCTTAAACACTATTGTGCCTCCCTTGTTGATACTATGGTAAAAGTGGCCTATCACCCGTGGTTATCAACGAGTGAAAGACAAAGAGTGAGATGGGCAATAAGTCAAGTATAGAATAAGTCAAGCCTGACCGCAAGAGCCCTTCAGGGGCGGAGGCCGGCACCGCCTTGCGCGGCTATGGTTTCGCCGGTTATGTAGGAGGCGGCTTCGCTTGCCAGAAAGACGCAGATGCGCCCGATGTCCTGCTGGGGGTCGCCGAAGCGGTGCAGGGGGGTGTCTTGGATGTTGTCGTTGAATTTATCCGGATATTCTTCTTTCCACTTTTCCAGGTGGGGGGTCATGGCCAGCGGGCAGACGACGTTCACGTTGATGCCGTATTTGGCCCCATTCGCGGGCTGCTACCCGGGAGAGGCCGCGGATGCCTTCCTTGGCGGCCGCGTAGGAGGATTGGCCGAGGCCGCCGCTCAGGCCGGCGCCTGAAGCAAAGTTGATTACTTTGCCGGCGCCCTGCGTGAGATGGGGGAAGGCGTGTTTCATATAGTAGAAGGTGGCGTATAAGCCGGTGTAAATCGCCAGGTCGAAATCTTCTTTGGTGTGGTCGGCCAGCAGTACGCCGGATTTCGAGGCCTGGGCGGTATTGACCAGAATGTCCAGATGCCCGAAGCGGCCCACGGTCTGGTCGATAACGTTTTTGACGGCGGCTTCGTCGCTGCCGTCGGCGGTAAGGGGCAGTACTTGGAAGCCGTATTTTTGTTCAAGGTTTTTTTGGATTTCGGCGAGGGCCGCCTGGTTGATGTCGGTGAGGGCGAGGTTGGCGCCTTCGACGGCGAAGGCGGCGGCGATCCCGTAGCCGATACCGCCGGCGCCGCCGGTTATGATCGCCGTTTTGTCTTTCAGTATAGCCATGAGGATGTTTCGTTACCAATACCGGGTGGTTTGATAACGCTCCTTTCCGTTGTTTTGCGGCAATAGAGGTTAGCTTATATTAGAATTGGTCGCAAACTGGCCGCCTATGCAAGGCTGGTTTGAACGGCCGGCCGCGGCAGATTCGGCGGGGGGCATTGCCCGGCGAGGCGAGTGCGAGGGCCAAGGCTGGGCTAAGCCGGACAGCCAAGTTCCCCTGCGCTAAGTAATTTCTGCGGAAAGCCCCACATTACCCGATCAAAACCGCAGATACTAAAGCTGTAAGGGAGGTGTTTGAACTGAAAAAAATAAAAATGCCAAACAGGCCCGCTATGCCTTTTCCGACTATCCTCGTAGGCGCGGAGGTTAACGGCAGACCCAATTATTGCACAGTTGGCGCTTGCGGGGTAGTGAATTTGGAGCCGATGCTGTATGTTTCTTTGAAAGAAACGCATTATACAACCGCCGGTATTAAGGCAAGCGGCTTTTTCAGCGTAAATCTGCCCTCGCCGGACTTGGCCGCGAAAACTGATTTCTGTGGCGTGGTATCAGGAAAAACAACGGATAAATCCGAATTGTTCACCCCGTTTTACGATGATTCAGGCAGAGCGCCGATGATACAGGAGTGCCCAATCAATATGCTTTGCAAGGTAACCCAAACGATTACACTATCGGGGTTTGCGATGTTTCTGGGCGAAATAGTGGCCGTTTATGCAGATGAAAAAGGCTTAACAGATGGGCAGATCGATCCTGTAAAAATAAACCCGACGGTCATGATGTTTCCCTCATATTTTGCATTAGGCAAGGTTGTCGGCACGGTGTTCAAGGCTGGCAATGAATACAAAAAGTCCCTGGGCATATGACACACTGCCCAGGCAAAAGGGCGGTGGCCAGAGCTAACATGCTGGCGAAACCGTACAGCTTATCGATTGGACGCATTAAAAACGAAAGGCGAGTGGTATCGATGAATAATTCTCCTATTGTCTGTTACTGCAAAAATGTAACCGAAGCGGAAATAATTGAACACGTCGCATATAAACGCTGTTGCTCGACCATCGAGGATATTCAAAAGCATACGGGGGCAAATACCGGGTCGGAATGCTCCGTGAAAAATCCATCAGGGACCTGATGCTATTCAGTTGTGCAATCGGTGATTGCCAGAGCCCTCAAGCTGAGAAAGCCCCCTGATCGATAATGCCGGGCGGTTGGTCGTTGTTATAACGGCTGCTGCCTTCTTTGCATAATAAGGGGAAAAATTGTACAATCTACTTGCAGCTAAGTCAGCTCTGCAGGAGGAATAGTATGCAAACCAAAGAAAAAGTCCATAAGGTTCTCACTAGCCACAACCTAGTGTACCTTAGCACAATTGATGAAAAAGGGCTTCCCAAATGTCGCTCGGTTGATTTTGCAATTGGCGAAGATGAGTCGATTCTCTACTTCGTAACCCACAAGATGTCCAATAAAGTGCAGCAAATCCGGCATAATAACAATGTGTTTGTAGTTGTCGACCATGATTGCCGCTCGATGGAAGAACTGCAACAACTCCTCTACATACGGTCCACGGGAAAAGCTTATATCGTCGATACCCCGGAAGAAGCCCAAAAGGCTTTTGGCCTCATCCTGCAAAAATTTCCCCACTTGAAAGCTTTGCCGGGTGACCCGAGCGACTTCCTTGTCGTCAGAGTTGAACTAAGTCAGGTAACCGTGTCTGATAATACCGTTCACTTTGGCTATACCGAAGAAGTAGCTTACAGGTAAATTAATTACACCACCATACTGTTTCGCAACCCCCTCGCCCACAATAGAGCATTGCCAGCTGGCGGCATATCTGGTATAAATTAGTCAGACGGATAAATTTTCCCACGGCAATAAACGAGACTAGCGAAAAAGAGGGGATAGGCATGCGTTTGTTCCACACCGCCAAGCTCACCGCCCTGGCGTCGGCAGTTCTGCTGGCCCTGGCCATTCTGGCCGGCTCTGTTCCGGCCGCGGCCGCGCCGGCCGACTACTTCCGCCTGGTCATCCTCGCCGACACCCACCTGCCGGCAAAAGGCTTCCAGAACCTCGACCCCGCCCGCCAGCAGAAGGTTATCGCCACCAAGAACAAGATAATCGACGATATCAACGCCTGGACGGACGTCGGCGAAGTTGTCGTCGTCGGCGACGTCGTCGCCGATACCGGCACCGCCGCGGAATACGCCGTCGCCGCCCAGTACTTTTACCGACTGGAGAAACCGGTCGCCTTCGTCACCGGCAACCACGACTACATCTACAACGACGACCTCGGGCCCGGCGGCCGCTATATCCGGGCCGACGCCGCCACCCGCGCCGCCAAGCTCAGCCGCTTTCAGGAGACCTTCAGCCAGCCGGCCCTCTATTACAGCCAAAAGGTCGCCGGCTACCTGCTGGTGTTTCTGTCGGTCGACTCGCTCGACTCGCCGTACCTTGCCCAGGTATCCGGCCGCCAGCTGGAATGGCTCAGGGGCGAACTTGCCCAGAACCCGGCGGTGCCGACCGTCATCTTCTTCCACGCCCCTTTGGACGGGACGCTGTCCGACTATAACAAGACGGTCAACACCCCCAGCTTCATTGCCCAGCCGGCCGAACCCCTGCAGGAGCTGATAGCCGCCAATCCGCAGATTCTCCTGTGGGTATCCGGCCACACCCACACCCCGGCCACCAACCCCGACTTCGCCTCAGCCATCAACATCTACGGCGGTCGCCTGATCAACATCCATAACGCCGACCTCGGCCGCGAGGTCATCTGGACCAACTCGCTCTACCTGTACGCCGACAAAATAGTCATAAAGACCTTCAACCACAAAACCGCCTCCTGGATGGACGAACTGGAGCGCACCGTTCCCGTCGCCCGCTGACCCCATCCGGCCAAGCCAACATCTGCCAGCCTTCGATAATCCATCCCACCGAAATAAACTAATTTTAGAATCCCAGAAGCCTTTTAAAATCAAGGTTCTGGGATTTTGTTTTTCCCCATCTTGAACATTAAGTGCCCGTTTGCTATCGGCAAGGGTTGGGTTTTTTGTCAAATAAAGGATTTTCACCGGTGCGGAAAGAATACCGATCTAGAGAAAAGCCTGCCGGAAAATGGCAACTGTGTGATGGGCGACGATCTATTAGCCGGCAACGGACTGCGCCCGTTCGGGGCTGGGGATTAAACCCGGAAAGGTGTTTGTCGATATGGCAGAATATAGGGTGCTAAAAGAGGCCGATTTGCCGCTTGAGACGGTGATTCTGCTGCTCGCCGGCATGACAATGCTGATCGCCGGAGGGTTGCTTCTCGCCGTGTCTGCGGGAAACCTCCCCTACTATGAAAACGGTTTATACGGCTTGCTCATGGTGATATTTGCCCTGCAGGTCATCACGCTGGGCCGAACGCCGTTCGGCGATATGCGCCGGTCGAAACCGCTGCTCGCCGCCGGGGTGGCGATTGCGTCGGCAGGTATCGTCACCTGCTTCATCCCTGACATTTTCGGCCGGATTCCCCGCCTGCTGCTTTTTACCTGTTTCGGCCCGGGTGGTTTTTTGCTGCTGCTGCAGATGTGTTTTGCCAAAGCCAAGCTGCCGGCCTGGATGAAATACGGAGGAATTTTCCGGCGGCTGATTGTCGGCTGCGCGGCGGTCTATGGGCTGTCGATGCTGATCGCCCTGCTTATTTGGCAACAGAGCCTGCTGACGACACCGCTGACGGCGGCGGCGGTTCTGGTCTATGGCGCGGCCATCGTGTATCTGGCCTGGGTTCTCCGGGACGTCTACCGCCTGTACCCGCAAGCCGCGACCCCCCGTCCGGGGGCTGTCGAGCTTTCCCCGGAGCAGGCGATGCTGCTGGTGATGGGGATATTCATGCTGCTGCTCGGCGTCCTGCTGATCCCGGTGAATCTGGGGCTGCTGCCGTTTGCCGGCGGTGCGCAGCTCGGGCTTTTAATGGTGATGTTTGCGGTGCAGATGCTGGCGGCCGGCAGTACGCCGCTTGGCCCCTTTCGCCGGACGTGGCTGATGATTCTGTTCGGGCTTTTGTTTGCGGCGCTGGGAATCGTGTCCTGCATCATCCCGGAAATCCTCGTTCCCGCGCTCACTCTTCTCGTCGGGCTACTCAATGTCCTGGGCGGGGCCGTCGCCCTGGGGAAAATCTGCCTGTCCCGCCTGCAAAAACCGGGGCAGCCGGCCAGCGCCGGCCCTCCTATCCTGACAAAGCTTTTCGTTACCCAAGTGGTCCTGGATTTGCTGTCGATACTGTTCGGCGCATCCATGTTCGTTCCCTGGCTTATTCCCGGGCTGGCCGCCGGCGTCATCCTGGCCGCCAACGGCGGCGTTCTTCTCTATCTGCTGCGTATCCTGACCGTTCTGGACAAGCTGCAATCTGCCGCGTATTCTACGAGTACCTGATTATAAAGGAAGGTGATAAGGATGTTTAAATTCGATGAAAACTTTTCGTATCGTATGCCGGCTCATTTTGGCGGTACCCCGGGCAGTGGACTTCACAATCTTCAGTATGATGACGTCTCGTCCATTGCGATCAGTTACCGGACCGATGAAGCTAAACTTTCGCAGTATGTGCCTGATGCGTTTGCCATCAGCGAACCGGTGGTGCAGATCAGCTATCAGAAGTGCTGCGGCGTTCAGTGGATGGGTGGCGGTCACTATACGCTGATAGCGGTGATGACCCCTGCCCGGCACATCGCTTCCGGGACCGAGGGCCACTTCGTCCTCGTTATCTGGGAAAATAAGACGGCGCCGATCCTTGGCGGCCGCGAAGAGACGGGTATGCCGAAGATCTTTGCCGATATTCCGGATTACCATCGCCTGGGCGAACGCATCACGGCGAATGCCAGTCATGAGGGCAGAGTCTTTCTGGAGCTTGAGCTGAATGGGGAAAAGGCGTTTACCGCCGGGGAACTGTCCGCCATGAGCGGCAGCAGGGTCAACCAGCTTGGGTGGCGCTATATACCCAATATTGGCAGGCCGGGAGCCGCCCTTTCCCACGCGACTCTTTATCCGGTGGACGCAACGTTTCTTGCCGGCAGCAGCGGCACCGGCAAGGTCGCCTGGACCAAGGCCGACCCGGCGTTTAATCCGCTACAGGCAGCGATTATCAATGCCTTGGCCGATCTACCGATTCTTGAGTACAAGACCTGCGTCTTCGCAAAAATGGTGACGAATCTTCGCGGCGATCTGGCCCGCGAGCTTTATTAAAGGAGGTAAGAGGTATGGCCGACGTATTTGACGGCAAAATCTGTATCGTGACCGGCGGGACATCGGGAATCGGTTTTGCCGTGTCCGAGGCGCTCTTAAAGCGCGGCGCGGTGGTTTATGTCGTAGGCGTCCCCGCGGAAAGTGTCAAGGCCGCAAGAGAAAAACTCGCCCCGTATAAAAATGCCCGCTGTGAAGTTGTTGACGTAACCTGCTATGACGAAGTGCAGAAGCTGGTCGACGACGCCGTGGCCCGGTTCGGCCGCCTGGACTACATGTTCAACAACGCCGGCATGGGCGCTACCGTCCAGTTCGAGAAGGTGACGCTGGATTTCTGGAAGAAGGTCGTCGACCTTAATCTCTGGGGCGTCATCCACGGCGTGCACGCGGCCTTTCCGGTGATGGCCAGGCAGGGCTTCGGCCATATCGTCAACACCTCTTCCATCACTGGGCTTCTGCCCGCGCCGTACCAGGCCGTGTACTGCGCGACCAAGTTCGCGGTCACCGGCTTGACCGAGGCGCTGCGCTACGAGCATGAATACCGGGGCATATCGTTTTCCACTATCTGCCCCGGCAATGTGGCCACGCCGATATTCGGCGGCCTCGAACCGCCGGATGACGCCGTTTCCGCCGAGGAAGCGGCCACGATCATCCTCGCCGG
>JAEZLU010000128.1 GCA_023415075.1 Bacillota bacterium | reverse complement strand
CCTAGTTCCTCACCGACGATTATCACCTGGACATCGGTCAGCAGCGGCTTTTTGCGGAGGACGGTGGTGATGCAGCAGATCCGCGTCGGTGCCTGGCAGTCCATGCAGACGCCGGTCTGGGTGCAGGGGTTGGGCTTGCCGAGGCGCTTGTTGTTGATCGGCGCCGCGTAGAGCTCGATGCGGCGTTCGGCTTCGTCGACATCGCGGACGATCTTGTTGACGCCGGCAACGATAACGACTTTTTTCGGGCCGAACATCATCGACGCCACCCGGTTGCCGACGGCGTCAACGTTGACAAGTTTGCCGTCGAGAGTCACGGCGTTGCTGCCGGTCAGGAAGACGTCGCAGCTGAGCTGCTTATAGCGGACTTCGTTGACCTGCTCGGGGCTGAGGCCGGGTTTGCCGTGGTTGTAAAGGGTATGGCCGCGCGTTTCGAGAATGGCCGGCAGGTCGAGGTCGCCCTGGGTCGTCCAGGAGCCGCCGAAGCCTACCGTAGCCCCGGCCGGGATGAGCTCAAGGACTTTTTCCACCGCTTCTTTGCGGGTTTTCACGTAGGAAGCCTTAAAGTTGTTCTTGTTAAGGGCCTCGACGGCTTTGGCGCCGAGGGTGTCGACATGCCAGCTGACGAATTCGTTCATGCGGGAAGCCTCCTTTGGAATGTATATTGTCAATTTGTTCGACGCCGCCGGCGGATTACCTTTTCGCGGTGAGGGTTTTGACGATAGACTGGCTAAAAAAAAGCCCAGCCATTTTTGGCTGAGCTTTTTGCTTTGCGGATCAGCTTGCCGGCTGGTCGCGCTTGAACAGCTTGCCTGGCAGCTTTGTGGCCAGGAGGACGGTCAGCGGCGGCAGCAGGGCGATGGTCGTGAACACGCTGGGGACGCCGAAGTAGTCGGCAATGTAACCCAGGCCGGTGGCGCCGACGCCGCCCAAGCCGACGGTGAAGCCGATGGTAAGGCCGGCGGCCAGGGCCTCGTAGCCTGGCATCATTTCCTGGGCCAGCACCACCAGCGGCGAGTAGGTGGAGATGAGCACGAAGCCGGTCACCGCCACCAGCACCAGCGTCGTCAGGCCGCTGGTGAAGGGGAAGAGGGCGACCAGCGGCCAGGAGATCAGCATCGAGCCCATGATGACCGTCTTGCGGCCGAGCTTGTCGCTGAGCGTTCCGCCCACATAGGTGCCGCCAACCCCGGCCAGCAGGAAAATCGACAGCAGCGAACTGGCGTAGGCCGGGCTGCCGCCAAGGTAGTGGACGTAGTAGAGGGGGATATAGGTCGTCAGGCCGGCATGGACGCATGAGCGGATGAAGATGAACAGTAGCAGGACGGTAAGCATGAAGTAGGGCAGGGTGGGGGCGGCCTCGCCTTTGAGGGCGACAGCGCCGCCGGCCGGCTGCGCCGGCGAGACGGCCGGCAGGTTGAGCCACAGCAAGGCGGCGGTCACTAGCGCCGGCACGCAGAAATAGGGCGTGTTAATCAGTTCGCCCGGCAGGGTCAGCAGGGCGGTCATGAAAATCGTGCCGCAGGCCATGCCGGCGTTGCCGCCGAGGGCAAACACGGCCATGCTCTGGCCGCGGCGGCTTTTGGCGCTGACGAAATGGGCGCTCTTCGAACCCTGGGGATGGAAGGCCGCTACCCCCAGGCCGCTGATGATGACGCAGGCCAGCAGCAGGTGGTACGAGCCTGCCAGGCCGCTGAGCGCCAGGCCGACGCCGCCTACTAAAGCGCCCACGGGGATGATCCAGGGCAGCGAGCGGCGATCAGCCAGGTAACCAAACAGCGGCTGGATGACCGAGGAGGTGAAATTCTGGGCCATGACGACCACGCCCACCTGGGCGTAGGTAAGGTCGAAAGCCGTCTTGAGAAAAGGCAGCATGACCGGCAGCGCCCCTGAGGTGAGGTCGGTTACCAGGTGGCTGGCTGATAACAGGACAAGCGCTTTATTGATAAAAGGCTCTTTCTTTTCGGCGGACATGTGTACCTCCCTTGTCGCATACACTATCACTATACTACCTGGCGCTGCTCACCGCCAGGGGGGGGTGCCGGCCGGCAGATTACCATAAGAAAGGGCTTCTTAACAATAAAAAATATATTGAAATAATCTGTATATTCTGTTAAACTGAAAGCGTCATACACAGGTTAGGTGGTGAAAGCATGAAAATAACCCTCGGCGAAATCGGCAGTCTCCTCCTGCAAAGCTTCGGCGCCGCATTGGTGTTGTCGCTCATCTTTTGGAAAATGGCATACTGATGAGTGCTTGCGGCCACGCCGACCGGCGTGGCTTTAATATTGCCTTCCTGGCGGCAAAAATGCTATAATCGAAGGGAAAATCCGCTCTTCCGGGAGGGTCCGCGTTATGATGATGATGATAAGCTTGGCAATTGCCGCTTTGGCCGCTTATTGGGTCTACAACGACGCCCGCCAGGTCGGTCATCAGACCGGCACCGCCCTGATGTGGGCCCTTGGCACGCTGGCGTTCATGATCGTATTTCTGCCGCTGTACCTGCTTTTCGG
>JAEZLU010000201.1 GCA_023415075.1 Bacillota bacterium | reverse complement strand
TAACCAGCGGCAGCATCACCTATGTTGTCAACAAACTCGAAAGCAAAGGCCTGGTCGCCCGGGAACCCTCGGCCCACGACCGGCGGGTGGCCTACGCGGCTCTGACGCCGCGGGGCCGCGAACTGATCGCCGGCCTTTTCCCCGGCCACGCCGCCAACATCAGCCAGATCCTAGCCGGCCTCGACGCCGCCGAAAAGCGGACGGCCATCGGCCTTCTCAAGAAGCTCGGCTTTCACGCTGAACGCGCCTGACCCAACAACTTCCCCAGCAAACATAAAAGGAGAGATAAACCATGCTTTGCAGCAAACTTGACAAGTACCAGGACGCAGGCCTGCTCATCATCCGCCTCGGCCTGGGAGCGATGTTCCTCTACCACGGCGCCCCCAAACTGCTCGGCGGCGTCGAAGCCTGGATAAAAGTCGGCGCCGCCATGAAGTTCGTCGGCCTCGGCTTTGCCCCGGCCTTCTGGGGCTTCATGGCAGCCTTCGCCGAATTCGGCGGCGGCCTGCTGCTGATGACCGGCCTCTTCTTCCGTCCGGCCCTCTTGCTGCTGACTGTCACGATGGCGGTGGCCGCCTCTATGAAATTCGCCACCGGCGCCGGCCTCTTCGGGGCCTCGCAGGCGATCGAGGACGGCATCGTCTTCGTCGGCCTCTTCCTCATCGGCCCGGGCAAATACAGCCTCGACCGCAAACTCGGCGAAAAAGTGGCCTTGTGCCGGTCGGCTGGCACAACATATAGTCGGTAAAATAAAAATAGCCACAATATATTGTTTCTTTGGCAGGAATTTCCCCCTCCGGCATGGAAGAACATAACATCAAATGCTGGAGGTCAACCATTATGCTCATAAACGATGTTCTTGTTGAATACCCGCCGTCCATGACCGAGGCCGAAGCCGCCCAGTACGCCGAAGACGAGCTGGCCATGTGGGCCGGCCGGGGCAAGCAGCTCGCCCAGATCGCCATCGAGCTCGCCGGCGACGAGGTCGTCATCCGCAGCCTCGAAAAATCCCCCATCAGGCGTGTCCGCCGGATTACCGGCTACCTCAGCGAAGTAAGCAACTTCAATGACGCCAAGCAGGCCGAACTCAAGGCCAGGATAACCCATACATTCTGAATGAATTTAATCCGGCAGGCTCTCCGGACACCCATAGACGTCGCTGCCGGCGATCTATGGGTGTTTTTCCGTGGCAACAACCAATACCGCTCCAAAATTCAAGCAGTAAGTAAGGGTCTTAAAGGTTATTGGCCGCTGCCGGCCGAACCATCTATATGTAACAAGACATTGTTCAACCAATACCGCAAGGCAACCAGGCGAGGGAGGCTTCGAACCGGTGTACAGCTTCAAGAACGACTACAGTGAAGGCGCCCATCCGAAAATACTGAACGCGCTGGCCGAATCGAACCGAGAACAGGTTGAAAGCTACGGCGAAGACAGCTACACCATACAAGCCGTGGAACTTATCAAACAGCGATTCGGCGTTCCCGGCGCCGATATTCACCTGTTCAGCGGCGGAACCCAGACCAATCTTACCGCCCTCGCGGCTTTTCTGCGGCCCCACGAGGCGGTAATCGCCCCCAGTACCGGCCATATCCTCGTCCACGAGACCGGGGCTATCGAGGCCACCGGCCATAAAGTAATCGCCGTCGAAGTCGGCGACGGGAAAATCAACGCCGGCCATGTGCAGGCCGTCGTCGCTGCCCATACCGACGAGCATATGGTAAAGCCAAAACTTGTTTACATTTCGAACCCGACGGAAATCGGCTCGATTTACCGCCGGAGCGAGCTCGAACAGCTGAGCCGTTTATGCCGGGCGGAAAACCTTTTCCTGTACATCGACGGCGCCCGCCTGGGGTCGGCGCTGTGCTCCGGCGAGAACGACCTCCGGCCCGCCGACCTGGGAGAGCTGGCCGATGCGTTCTACATCGGCGGCACGAAGAACGGCGCCTTGTTGGGGGAAGCCCTCGTTATCTGCAACGATTCGCTCAAAACCGATTTTCGCTTCCATATGAAACAAAAAGGTGCTTTGCTGGCAAAAGGCAAGGTGCTTGGCATCCAGTTCCGCGAACTCTTTCAGGACGGCCTCTATTTTGAACTGGCCAAACATGCCAACGCGATGGCCGGCTTACTCAAAAAGGCCATCAGCGATGCCGGTTTTGGCTTCCTCACCCACTCGCCGACCAATCAAATCTTCCCGATCCTCCCGGACTGGCTTGTGGAGCGGCTACAGGAAAAATATTCGTTTTATGTCTGGACAAAAATCGATGCCGATAGCTCCGCCATCCGTCTCGTCACCTCCTGGGCCACTGAGGAAGCGGCAGTCCTGGCCTTTACCAGGGATTTTAACGCCTATGTAAGCAAAGGCCCTGCCGCCCGCTCCTGACCGCCTACTAGCCACTCACCTGCTGAGTGGCTACAGGCTGTCGATAAAGGCCCATCTGCGGCGTTGCTCCTCAAAGCGCTTGCTTGCGTACGTACCGCAGTACGCGGCGCGGCGCGCTTTTTCGGTGCGCCTTGCATCTGGACCTTTCTAGCCAGCCTGGGTTTGTCTACACTCTGTGCCACTCAATCTGCTGAGTGGCTATTGCTTTGCCTGCGCCTCTCCCCGGTTTCCTTCGCGGGCGGTGTTTTTTTGTTGGCAAGCCCGGGCAATTAGGATATAATATATTAGTATTATTTGAGGGGTAAGGCATGCGCAAGTGCATCGTCACCGTCGTCGGCACCCAGACGGACGCCGCCGGCGCGGAAAGCCGCATCGAGTTCGTCACCGTCGGCAGCCGCCAGGAGAAGAACGGCATCAGCTACATAACTTACCGCGAGAGCGAGATCTCCGGCCTCGAGGGCACCACCACCCTGCTCAAGCTCTACCCCGACTACTTCAGCGTCGTCCGCATGGGCGCCGTTGAGCACAAGCAGGAATACCGCCTGGGTGAGTCCTGCCCCAGTATCTACATCACCCCTTTCGGCAGCCTGAAGATGACTGTCCTCACCCGCCGCCTCGAGCGGGTGACCGAAGGCGGCGGTGATTCGCTTACCGTCGGCTACGACCTAATTATCGACGGTCAGTGGCAGAGCTACAACACCCTTGTGGTCAACATACGGGAGGAACGACTGGATGAACGTCAAACAACTGCTCACTGACGCCATAGAAGAAGCGGCCCGCCAAAACCCGGCCCTCGCTTCCGTGGCCCTGCCGGAGATAATGCTGGAAGTGCC
>JAEZLU010000127.1 GCA_023415075.1 Bacillota bacterium | reverse complement strand
TTTCCGCCCTGCCTGGCTACGACCCGGCCGACCGGGAGAGGGCCGTCGCCCTTGCGTCCCGCTGGGGCGACACCATTCCTGTCGGCCTGTTCTACCGCGAAGTCCGGCCCACCTTTACTGACTCGCTGCCGCAGCTCACCGGCCGGCCGCTTGCCGACCGGCCGCCGGACGCCATTGACATCCGCCGCCTTATGGACGAACTTGCCTGACGCCGGCTTGGAGCATATTGACGGTGACAAGGCCGGAGGGTACAATTAAATAGGAGTTTGGCGGATTTTGCCACAGGGTCCCGCCGCCATGCATATACAGTTCTTAAAAAGTGTACACTCTTGATATACCTAAGGAGGTTCCAGTATGCTTGACATCAAATTCGTGCGCGAAAACCCCGACATAGTGGCGGCGGCCCTCAAAAGCCGCGGGCTTGACCTCGGGCTGGACGAGTTCCTGGCCCGCGAAAAACAGCGCCGCGAGCTCCTGGTAGAGGTAGAAGCCCTCAAAAGCAAGCGCAACACCGTATCCCAGGAGGTCAGCCGCCTCAAGAAAGCCGGCCAGGCGGCCGACGACATAATCGCCGAGATGCGCACCGTCGGCGACCGCATCGCCGCCCTCGACAACCAGGTCAAAGAAACTGAGGCCGCCCTCGAGGCCATTCTCATGAACATTCCCAACATTCCCCAAGAATCCGTGCCTGTTGGCAGCGACGAAACCGCCAACCCGGAAATCCGCCGTTGGGGTACCCCGGCCAAATTTGACTTCGCCCCCAAGGCCCACTGGGAAATCGGCGAGAAACTCGGCATCCTCGACTTCGAACGCGGCGGCAAGGTAACCGGCGCCCGCTTCACCTTCTACCGCGGCCTTGGCTCTCGCCTGGAGCGGTCGCTGATAAACTTCATGCTCGACCTTCACACCCGCGAACACGGCTACACCGAATTCTTCCCGCCCTTCATCGTCAACGCCGACAGCATGGTCGGCACCGGTCAGCTGCCTAAATTCGCCCAGGACATGTTCAAACTTGAGGGCCTCGACTATTATCTCATCCCCACCGCCGAGGTTCCGGTAACCAACCTCCACCGTCAGGAAATCCTCGACGGCGCTTCGCTGCCCTTATACTATACCGCCTACTCGGCCTGCTTCCGGGCTGAGGCCGGCGCCGCCGGCCGCGACACCCGCGGCCTCATCCGCCAGCACCAGTTCAACAAAGTCGAGCTTGTAAAATTCTCGCTGCCGGAAGACTCCTACAACCAGCTCGAACTGCTCACCGCCAACGCCGAACGGGTCCTTCAGCTCCTCGGCCTGCCCTACCGGGTCGTCCTCCTGTGCACCGGCGATATGGGCTTTTCCTCGGCCAAGACCTACGACCTCGAAGTCTGGCTGCCCAGCTTCGATAAATACCGGGAAATCTCTTCCTGCTCGAACTTCGAGGACTTCCAGGCCCGCCGGGCCGACATCAAATTCCGCCGCGACCCCAAAGCCAAGCCGGAATTCGTCCATACCCTCAACGGCTCGGGCGTCGCCATCGGCCGCACCGTCGCCGCCATCCTCGAGAACTACCAGCAGGCCGACGGCTCGGTCGTCATCCCCGAGGCCCTGCGCCCCTACATGGGTGTCGACGTCATTAAAGCTTGACAGTCCGCCGGACATAAAATACAATTTAGAAGAAACAACCGCATAAGGAACGATTATGCAGCCATAACCGTTCCTGGGACAGGTGCCCGCTATTTGGGCTTAATAGGGAAGCTTGGTGCAAAGCCAACACGGTCCCGCCGCTGTAAGGGGGAGCTTCGCCTGCATTTTTTGCCACTGAACCGGTCGCCGGTTTGGGAAGGCGCAGGCCAGTAATGATCCCGAGTCAGAAGAACTGCCTGTCTGACAATCACCGCTTTAACCCACGAGCGATGGGGAGGGGATTTTGTGACACAGACAGGCAAAATCTCTACTCCTAACAGGGGTAGAGATTTTTATTTGGCGATTCTTGAAAGAAGGTACCCTATGAAAAAAACTGGTTTCACCCTGTACTTTATCCTCGCCGCCGCCCCGGCCACCGCCTGGGCCATGCATATAATGGAAGGCTTTCTGCCGCCGGCCCACGCCCTCGGCTGGCTGCTGGCCGCCGCCCCCTTCGTCCTCTGGGGCCTCCGGCGCATCGGCCTTACTGTCGGCCGTTACCCTGAGCGCAAGCTGCTCCTGGGGCTGGCTGCCGCTTTCATCTTCGTTTTGTCGGCGCTCAAGCTGCCCTCAGTCGCCGGCTCGAGTTCCCATCCGACCGGCGTCGGCCTGGGGGCGATAATGTTCGGCCCAGGCGTAACCAGCGTCCTCGCCGGCATCGTCCTCCTCTTCCAGGCCCTGCTGTTGGCCCACGGCGGCCTGACCACCTGGGGCGCTAACACCTTCGCCATGGGGGTCGCCGGCTCGCTGGCCGCCTGCCTGACTTTCCGCCTGGCCCTGGCGGCCCGCTGCCCGGAAAAGGTGGCCGTCTTCCTGGCCGCCGGCCTGGCCGACCTCTTCACTTACGCCGTAACCGCCGGCCA
>JAEZLU010000161.1 GCA_023415075.1 Bacillota bacterium | reverse complement strand
CAGTCGATCGGCGAGCCTGGCACCCAGCTTACCATGAGAACCTTCCACACCGGCGGCGTCGCCGGCGAGGATATCACCCAGGGCCTGCCGCGGGTCGAGGAACTTTTCGAGGCCCGCAAGCCCAAGCGCCCGGCGATTATTACCGAGGCCGACGGCGTGGCCGAGATTAAAGAGGTCAAGGGCATCCGCCGGATAACCGTCGTGCCCACTGCCGGCGAGGAAAGGGTATATCAGATACCCTACGGCGCCAGAATAATAGTGAAGGACGGTCAGCCGACCAAAGCCGGCGACCGCCTAACCGAAGGCTCGGTCAATCCCCACGACATCCTGCGGGTCAGTGGCCTGCGCGATACTCAGCGCTATCTGGTGCACGAGGTCCAGAAGGTTTACAAGTCCCAGGGCGTCGAAATCAATGATAAGCACATCGAGGTCATGGTCCGCCAGATGCTCCACAAGGTGAAGATCGAGGAACCGGGTGACACCGAGCTGCTGCCCGGCGAGTATATCGACATCAACACCTTCGAGGAGGAGAACGCCAGAGTCATTGAGAACGGCGGCGAGCCGTCGGTGGCGCGGCCCATCCTGCTCGGCATCACCAAGGCGTCGCTGGCTACCGACTCTTTCCTGTCGGCCGCCTCGTTCCAGGAGACCACCCGCGTGCTGACCGAGGCCGCTATCAAGGGCAAGGTCGACCCGCTGCTCGGACTCAAGGAGAACGTCATCATCGGCAAACTGGTGCCGGCCGGCACCGGCATGAGCCGGTACCGCAACATCCGTATCAAGAGATTCGAAGCCACTAATTTAGGCTAGTAAGCCCCCGGGGATTGTCTGAGAAGCTCCAGACGCAAGGTACGGCTTCTCAGACAATCCCGGAAATTCTGACATGACACTCCAGGATACGTGGATATAATTTGTTGTCCGCAAAGCAGGAAATATCTTGACATGGCTGGGCCACAATGCTAAAATACTAGAGTGTCCATGGAGTATTTTGGTTTTCTTTACTAGAAGGAGTGACCGGCCATGCCCATCGACACCTTGAAAAACGCCAATAAAGTAGTCGGCGCCAAGCAGGCGACCAAGGCCGTGGAAAAGGGCCAAGCCAGCCTAGTGCTTTTGGCTGACGACGCCGACAGCCGGGTCACGGCGCCCATTCGGGAGCTGTGCGGACGGTCGGGGGTGGCGCTCAAGATGGTGCCAAGCATGGAAGAGCTGGGAAAGGCCTGCGGCATTGAGGTTGGTGCGGCGGCCGTAGCTGTTTTGAAGGGTTCGTAAGGGACAGGTGTTAACCATTTTGCCCCTTGCAAAGCCGCAAGGGGCAAAGTTATTTTACAACTCATATTCGAGGAAGGAGGTGTACTATGCCGACTATTAGTCAACTGGTACGCAAAGGAAGAGAAGAGCTGGAGAAAAAATCTACGGCTCCCGCGCTGAAGGAGTGTCCTCAGAAGCGCGGCGTCTGCACGAGGGTATACACGACCACTCCCAAGAAGCCTAACTCCGCGCTCCGTAAGGTGGCCAGGGTTCGTCTCACCAACAGTATCGAGGTTACCGCCTACATTCCGGGCATCGGCCATAATCTCCAGGAGCACTCGGTGGTTCTTATCCGGGGCGGCAGGGTCAAAGACCTGCCTGGCGTGCGTTACCACATTATCCGTGGTGCGCTCGACACCGCCGGCGTGGCCAAGCGCGGCCAGGCCCGGTCGAAGTACGGGGCCAAACGGCCTAAGAAGTAGGGCCAGTTAAGTAGCTTTTGGATGAAGGAGGTTTAGTGATGCCAAGAAAGGGTCCTGTGCCCAAGCGCGATGTGTTGCCTGATCCGGTGTACAATTCCAAGCTTGTCACCCGGTTCATCAACAAGATCATGATGAAGGGCAAAAAAGGCGTAGCCGAAGGCATCGTTTACGATGCGTTTGATATTATCCGGTCGAAGACCGGCAAAGATCCGCTCGAAGTGTTCGAGACGGGTTTGAAAAACGTCATGCCGGTCCTTGAGGTAAGGGCACGCCGGGTCGGCGGCGCCAACTACCAGGTGCCGGTCGAAGTGCGGGCCGACCGCAAACTGTCGCTGGGAATCCGCTGGCTGGTCAATTATTCCCGCGCCCGCGGCGAAAAGACCATGCACGAGCGGCTGGCCGCCGAACTGATGGATGCGGCCAACAGCACCGGCGCGTCGGTGAAAAAACGCGAAGATACTCATAAGATGGCTGAAGCCAACAAGGCTTTCGCCCATTACCGGTGGTAACCCCGGGCCGGCTTTCCTGGAAAGCATGAGTTACCGCAGGATAAGCGTGACTAGGGCTTTCGCCCGCGTGATGCTAAAGAGCGTGGGCGAAGGCCTAGTTTTCCAAGCCCGAGCAAGGAGTGATAATGGTGGCCAGAAAATTTCCACTCGAAAAAACGCGTAACATCGGCATCATGGCCCATATCGACGCCGGAAAAACTACTACTACCGAACGCATTCTATTTTATACAGGAAGAGTACACAAAATTGGTGAAGTGCACGATGGTGCGGCAACGATGGACTGGATGGTGCAGGAGCAGGAAAGAGGCATTACCATTACCTCCGCAGCCACGACTTGTCAATGGGACGGTCACCGTATCAACATTATCGACACACCAGGACACGTGGACTTTACAGTTGAAGTAGAGCGTTCGCTCAGGGTGCTTGATGGTTCGGTTGCGGTGTTCTGTGCCAAGGGCGGGGTCGAACCCCAGTCCGAGACGGTGTGGCGGCAAGCTGATAAATACGGTGTGCCGCGGATAGCCTACGTCAACAAAATGGATATCATCGGCGCCGATTTCTTCCGGGTCGTCGATATGATGAAGAGCCGTCTGGGCGCCAACGCCGTGCCCATTCAGCTGCCGATAGGCTATGAAGATACTTATAAGGGGATCATCGATCTGATCGATATGAAGGCCATGGTCTATACCGA
>JAEZLU010000156.1 GCA_023415075.1 Bacillota bacterium | reverse complement strand
AACCACGGCATCTCCCACTTTATCGAGCATTTGATGTTCAAGGGGACTGAGAAACGGTCGGCCAAGGACATCGCCGAGACGGTGGACGCGGTCGGCGGGCAGCTCAACGCCTTTACCGCCAAGGAATATACCTGCTATTACATCAAGGTGCTGGATAACCATCTGGAGCTGGCCCTCGACGTTTTGAGCGACATGCTGCTGGCTTCCAAGTTCGACCCTGAGGACATCGGCCGCGAGCGCGAGGTCGTGCTAGAAGAGGTCCATATGTACGAGGATTCGCCGGACGAGCTTGTTCACGACCTGCATCTCGACGATATCTGGCCTGGCCATCCGCTGGGGCGCAATATCCTCGGCACCACCGGCTCGATCGCCAGCTTCGACCGCGAGCTGGTCCAGGCCTACTACGGCGATTTTTACCGGCCTGACAACATGGTGCTGGCGGCCGCCGGCAACCTTACCCACGAGCAGTTGGAGGTTTTGGCCGACCGCTTTTTCGGCGCCCTGGCCGGCAAAAGCCGCCAGGTGGCGGCCAAGCCGCCGACGCTGCGGCCCATACGGGCGATGCATGCCAAAGACACCGAGCAGGTCCACCTCTGCCTGGGAACGCTCAGCGTGCCCCAGAACTCACCGCGCATCTATGTGGCCCATGTTTTGAACAACATCCTCGGCGGCGGCATATCGTCGCGCCTCTTCCAATCCATCCGCGAGGAACGGGGTCTGGCTTACTCGATTTATTCCTATCAGACCAACTACAGCGACTGCGGCCTGTTCACCGTATACGCCGGCACCCGTCCCGGCAATGTCGAGCAGGTGGTAGAGCTTATCCTCCAGAACATCAACGAACTCAAAGGCGGCGGCCTCACCGTCGCCGAGCTCAGCAAGACCAAAGAGCAGCTTAAGGGCAACCTGCTCTTGGGGCTGGAGAGTTCCAGCAGCCGGATGTCGCGCCTGGGCAAGATGGAAATCACTCTCGGCAAATTTACCACCCTTGACGAGATTGTCGCCAAGATTGAAAAGGTGTCGATGGCCGACCTCGAAGCGATGATGACCGAGATTTTCGCGCCGGAAAAGCTCTGCTACACCGCGCTCGGGCCATCGGCCAAAGCGCTGCCGAAGGCGCTGGAGGAGTAAACGATGCGGCTACGCGGCTTTGAACGGATTTCGGCTTATAAAAATGCGGACCTGCCGCTGCCGGAACGCAAGACAGCGGCCAGCGCCGGCTACGATATCGTCACCGTCGAGGATGCCGTGCTGGCCCCCGGCCGGGTGACGCTGATCCCCACCGGCATCAAGGCTTATATGCAACCTGACGAATACCTCGGCATCCACATCCGCTCGGGCCTGGCGGTGAAAAACGCCCTCAGCCTGGTGAACGGCCAGGGGATTATCGACGCCGATTATTACGATAACCCCGGCAACGAGGGCCATATCCTGATCGCCGTCTTCAACCACGGGCCGGCGACGGTGACCGCGAAACGCGGCGAGCGGGTGGCCCAGGGGATATTCTACAGGTACCTGCGGGCCGACGGCGACGCCGCAACCGCCGACCGCCGGGGCGGCATCGGCAGCACCGGCAAATGAAGAAAAAAAGAGGCTGGATCACCAGCCTCTTTTTATTATGTTCTGCCGCCGCAGGGTGCCGGCGGGGCCAGCCGTCAGTTGTACGGCAAAGCGGCTGGGTGAATTAGTACGCCGGCGACGCAAGCCTGGCCGCCAGGGCCTGCCTGAATTCGTCCCAGGGAAATAGCAGCCCCGGGCAGGTGGTGCCGGCGGTGACCCCCCGGTGAGGCACGACGTTGTCGAGGCCGATAGCGTATTTTTTCATGAGGTTGGCCGTCCGGGCTACCAGGGTATTCAGCTGGGCCGCCGAAGGCCGGCCGGTGTCGAAATCGCCCACGACTACGACACCGAGGCTTTCAAGGTTAGCGCCAAGGGCATGGGCGCCGATGGCCCCCTCCGGGCGGCCGTCGGTTTCGCTACCGTCGGCCAGTATCACCTTGTGGTAACCGATGCCGGCCCAGCCGTTCCTGAGATGGAGGTCATGGATAGCGGCGACGGACATGTTTTCGATTTTGCTGTGGTGAATGACGATAAGCCTGGTTGCTTTCCGGGGAACGAGTTTCTCGGAAAAGTGCAGGCCGGGACGAAAGAAATTCTCGGCCTTGATCCAGGCACCGTCGCGGGGCCCGGGGCGTTCATAATCGTCGGCCATCAGCGGCTGTCTCCTTTCCGCAGGTCCGGCTGCCGCCAGCGTGAAGGCCCTGACGCGGGAATGAATGTTTATTCGCGTTTGGTCCTGGCGACGGTCGAGGAAAAAGCGCACGAACAGCTGCCGGCCGGCGGCGTCCGGCAGCAAGGCTCCCAGTTCGTCGTTCGGATAGGCCCGGATGAGGAAGAGGTCGCCGGCCGGATCGGCCAGCTTTTCGCCCAGAACCGGCAGGGCTGCGGCCAGTTCGCGCAAGGGCAGGGGGTCAGCGAGGACGATTGTTTCTCGGACGATCTTGCCGGCCTCGTCGTACTCAAGCCAGAGAGTGGCCGGCCGGTCGGCCAGATTTGTCAGGTAGCCATGATGACCGCGGTCGTCGACGATATCCGGCCGGCCGTAGGCGTTTTCCAGCGCCGCCCGGTCGTGGGCCGCCCCGTGGACGACGGCCGGGCTGATGAAAAAAAGGGCCAGGCAGACGGTAAGCAGGATGCGCATTTCAGGTTTCCTTTCCCGGCCGCTTGGCCGGCTGCTCGAATGATCTATTCTGCGATATTCTCCGCCGGTAGCCATAACCCCTGTTTCCTGCGGGCGGTAGCAGCGCCGCCGGCATATTATTGTTAGCTGGCGCATAATGGTATAGTGCAGGAGACGAGGGGGGGTGGATGACCGTGGCCCTGGTGGTTGTAGCGCTGCTGCTTATTCTGGTGGGCTGTTCGCTGTGGCTGCGGGTCAGGCAGTACCGCGACGATATCTTCGGGGTGGAGACGCGGGCCTCGCCGCTGTCGATGGCCGTTCAGGAGCTTGTGGCCACCGCCGGCGGCGTGTATCTGGCCATCATCGCCCTGACGTCTTTTCTTAAGATGGATATGCCTGACAGGGTATCGCTGATGCAGGTGTCGGTCGACCCGCTGGCGCTGACGGCCATCGGCCTGGCGCTTGTCCAGCCGCTTGTCGGCCGCCTGTTTTGGAAATTCAAGCAGAAGTAGGTGCTGAAGATGAGGCTGAGCGATTTGATGGGTAAAGAGGTAATCAATCTGGAAGACGGAGCCCGCCTGGGCTTCGTGGACGAGTGCGACCTGCTGCTAGACGGGCCGTCTGGCCGCATAAGCGCCATGCTAATGCCGAAGAAAGGTCTCCTCACCGCCCTGATGGGCGAAGGCAGGTCCCATACCATTCCCTGGCAGTCGATCCGCCGGATCGGCGACGAGGTGATAATTGTCGACCTGACCAACGCCTATGAACGGGCCTACCCGCTTTTCCGACGGGGCGAAGAGGGATAGCTGACATATTTTTGGCGGTCTGGGGTAGACTAGCAGTATATGTCGTATCGATATATAATGCTAGGAGGAATGACCATGACCAGCCAGAATACCACACAAGATCAGGGGAGCCAGGCTATACTGACCGCTTATTCAAGCGGCCAGGCCGCCTTCACCAGCCAGCAGGGCGGCCAGGCGTACGGTTCTCAGCAGGGAGCCGGCGGCCAGGCCTCGCAGGTCGTCATCGGCGTTTTCAGTTCCCACCAGCAGGCCGAACAGGCCGTTCAGAAGCTCCGGCAGCAGGGTTTCACCCAGGAGGAGATCAACATTGTTGCCAAGAAAGGTGGCAAAGGCGAAAAATATGTCGATGACGATATTACCGACGGCGCCCTTACCGGCGGCACCCTCGGCGGTATCGGCGGCCTGATTCTCGGCGCCGGCGCTCTGGCCATCCCCGGGGTCGGCCCGATCATAGCCGCCGGACCGATTGCTGCGGCTCTCGGCGGCGCGGTGGCCGGCGGGGTGGCCGGCGGCCTGATCGACTGGGGTATCCCGGCCCAGGTCAGCCAGAAGTACGAGCAGCATGTTGCCCAGGGCGGCATTCTGGCTATCGTCCAGACCAGCTCCCAGAAGGTCAACCAGGCGGCCCAGATTCTCCGCCAGAGCGGCGCCAGCGACGTCGAAAACCATCAGCTGCCGCAGAACCAGCAGCAGCAGCGGAAAGGGCAGTGAGGAGAAAATTCGCCAAAAAAGTTGACACCGGTGGAACCATTATTATACAATGTACATAAATTAAATAAATCCTGCGCAGGGAGCTAGAGGTGCAGGCAACAATAGTACTTTCAGGAAGAGTGGTATCGATGATCTGAAAGAAAAGGGTTGTCTGCCGAAGCGCGAATGACTGCCATGTCTTCGCGTTGGGGTTGCATCGAACAGATGCAAGACTGTCGCCAAAGTTTGCTTTGGTGGAGCGCTATCTCTTCTAAGGGCGGGGGGAAAAACGGTTTAGTTTTCTTCCTTTCCTTGGGCGCTGCCGATTTTAGGCAGCCGGTGAGATATGCTCGCCGGCTGTTCGCATTTTTCAGGGAGGTGAAGTAGATGATAAGAGTAATGGTCTCAGGCGCTTATGGCAAAATGGGCCGCGAGGTGCTGAAGGCCGTTCATCGGGACGACCATCTGAGCGTCGTCGGCGCCGTCGATGCGAAGTCCGATTTTGCCGATGTCGGCGATCTTATCGGCGTCGGCAAGATCGGCGTCGTCGTCGGCAACGACCTGCCGACAGTAATCAGCGAGACCAAACCCCAGGTAATGGTCGATTTTACCGCGCCGGAGGCGGTTATGGGCAATGTGCGCGTCGCCATAGCCGCCGGCGTTTGCCCGGTAGTCGGCACAACCGGCCTGTCGTCAGCCAACGTGGAGGAAATCCGCAATCTTTGTACAAAACATAATGTTAACGCCATCGTGGCCCCCAACTTTTCGATCGGCGCCATCGTCATGATGCAGTTGGCCGTGGAAGCGGCCAAGCATTTTCCCCAGGTCGAGATAATCGAGCTTCATCACGACCAGAAGCTTGACGCGCCCTCCGGCACGGCCATTCGCACCGCCGAGCTCATTGCCGCCGAGCGCGGTAAGCTACGGCAGGGCCACCCCGATGAAGTCGAGAAGCTGGCCGGGGCCCGCGGCGGCGAATATGCCGGCATCCGCCTGCACAGCGTCCGCTTGCCCGGCTATGTCGCCCACCAGGAAGTTATTTTCGGCGGTCTGGGCCAGAGCCTGACCATCCGCCACGACTCCAATTCCCGCGAATCCTTCATGCCGGGAGTGCTGCTTGCCTGCAAGAAGGTTTTGACGGTTGATGGCCTGGTTTACGGCCTGGATAAAATTTTATAGTGCAACGGAGGGTTCATCAATGAGAAGGTACAACACAGCAATCCTTGGAGCTACCGGCGCGGTGGGGCAGGAGTTCCTGCAGCTCATCGCCGAGCGCAATTTTCCGTTTAACGAGCTGAAGCTTCTGGCATCGGAACGTTCGGCCGGCAAAAAGATCGAATTTCTCGGCAAGACGTATACGGTCGAAGAAGCGACCGCCGACTCGTTTAAAGGGGTGGAAATCGCCCTGTTCGCCGGCGGCGCCGCCAGTAAAGTTTTCGCCCCGGAAGCCGTCAAGCACGGCGCCGTGGTTATCGACAACTCGAGCGCCTTTCGCATGGACCCGAACGTTCCCCTGGTGGTGCCCGAGGTCAACCCCGAGGCTCTGAAGGACCATAAGGGCATCATCGCCAACCCGAACTGCTCGACGATCATCATGGTCATGGCTCTCAAGCCCATCCATGACGCCGTCAAGATCAAACGGGTTGTCGTGTCCACCTACCAGGCGGTGTCGGGCGCCGGCAAAGAGGCCATCGACGAGCTGACCGACCAGGTGCAGGCGGCTTTCGAGAATAAGCCGACCGAGGCCAAGATTCTCCCCAGCGCCAGCCAGCCCAAGCATTTCCCGATCGCCTTCAACTTGTTGCCCCAGGTGGATGTCTTCCTGGACGACGGTTACAGCAAAGAAGAAGTCAAGATGGTCGACGAGACCAAGAAAATCCTCAGCGATTCCAACATCGCCGTGACGGCGACGACTGTGCGGGTGCCGGTGTACCGCAGCCACTCGGAGGCGGTGAATATCGAGCTGTCGGCCCCGCTGTCGGCGGCCGAGGCCAAGCGCCTGCTGGCCGCTTTCCCCGGCCTGATTGTCGAAGACAACCCGTCCGAGCAGGTTTACCCGATGCCGCTATTTACCTCGGGCCGCAACGAAGTGTTTGTAGGCCGCATTCGCGAGGACAAGACGGTGGCCCACGGTCTGAACCTGTGGGTGGTGGGCGACCAGATCCGCAAGGGCGCCGCCCTCAACGCCTTGCAGATCGCCGAATATATGATCCAGCACAATTTAGTTTGAGGTGTAAGTATGCGCATTATTGTACAGAAGTTTGGCGGCACTTCGGTGGCCTCGCCCGAGGTGCGGGCGATGGCGGTGAACAAAATCAGCCAGGCCCGCGCCCAGGGATTCAACCCGGTGGTGGTTGTTTCCGCTATGGGCCGCCGCGGCGACCCTTACGCCACCGATACGCTGCTTGATCTGGCGCGGGTCGCTTCGCCGGGCATTGCCGCCCGCGAGCGCGACCATATCATGTATTGCGGCGAGATTATTTCGGCGGTGGTTATGACCGGTGTGCTGCAGGCGGCCGATATGGACGCCGTGATGCTTACCGGCGGCCAGGCCGGCATAACCACCGACAGCAATTTCGGCAGCGCCCGCATCCTCAAGGTAGACGCCGCCCGGATACTCAGCCTGCTGAAAATGGGCAAGGTGCCGGTGGTCTGCGGTTTTCAGGGGATTACCGCCGACGGCGAGTTCACGACCCTCGGCCGCGGCGGCAGCGATACTTCGGCCTCGGTGCTTGGCGCCGCCCTCAAGGCCGAGATGATTGAGATATACACCGATGTCGACGGCATAATGACCGCCGACCCCCGCATCGTCGACAACGCCAAGATTCTTGATATTATCAGCTACAACGAGGTTGCCCAGCTTGCCCACCAGGGGGCCAAGGTCATTCATCCGCGGGCGGTGGAAATCGCCATGCAGAAGAATATCCCGCTTGTCGTAAAGTCGACCTTTTCCGATGCCCCGGGCACGCTGATAACCAATATCACCAAGGAGGGGCCGGAGATGAATGCTGTCCCCGACCGTATCGCCACCGGCGTTACTTATCTCCAGAGTATCGTCCAGCTTAAGCTGGCCCTCGAGCCTGATACCACCCACAATGAAAGCTATAAGATTTTCCGGGCGATGGCTGATAACGGCATCAGCGTCGACTTGATAAACGTCCATCCGGGGCAGGTTATGTTCACGGTGGCCGAGGACGTGGCCGAGAAGGCGCTCGCCCGGCTGGCCAAACTGGGCTACAAGGCCGAGCCCCGCCGCGACTGCGCCAAGGTTTCGGTGGTCGGCGGCGGCATCCACGAGGTGCCGGGGGTCATGGCCAACTTTGTCGAGGCGTTGTCCTACAACAATATTCCCATACTACAGACGGTCGACTCGCATACGTCGATCTCGGTGCTGGTGAATAGGGCCGACGTGCCGCAGGCTGTAAAGGCTCTGCATGAAAAATTCGGGCTTGCTGATTGATTTTTTGTAGGGAAAAGGGGGAGACACATGATGAAAAATTTCGGTCGTGTTCTTACAGCGATGGTCACGCCGTTCAACGATGATCTAAGCGTCGATTATCAAGGAGCGGCCAAACTGGCCAAGTATTTGGTAGCCAACGGCTCGGACGGTCTGGTGGTTTCCGGCAGCACCGGCGAGGCGGCCACAATGACCAACGAGGAGAAGCTCAAGTTGTTCGCTACCGTGCTCGAGGCGGTCGGCGACAAGGCTGCGGTTATCGCCGGTACCGGCTCGAATGATACCCGGGCCTCGATCGCCCTGACCAAGGAAGCCGAGAAGGTGGGCGTCCACGGTGCAATGCTTGTCGGCCCGTATTACAACAAGCCGCCCCAGGAGGGCTTTTACCAGCATTTCAAGGCAATCGCCGAGGAAACCGACCTGCCGATCATTCTCTACAACGTTCCCGGCCGTACGGCTTCGAATATCCTGCCGCCGACCATCGCCCGCCTGGCGGCGATCAAGAACATCGTCGCTCTTAAGGAATCCAGCGGCAATCTTGACCAGATCTCGGAGATCATCCGCACCGTGCCGAAAGATTTTCTCGTCTATAGCGGCGACGACAGCCTGACGCTGCCGATTTTATCGGTGGGCGGCGTCGGTATTATCAGTGTGGCCGCCCATGTCGTCGGCCTGCGGATGCAGGATATGGTCAAGGCCTTCTTCGCCGGCGACATCGCCAAGGCCCGCGATATCCACCTGGAGCTGCTGCCGTTCTTTAAGGTGATTTTCATCACAACCAACCCGATACCCATCAAAACGGCGACCAGCCTCATCGGCCAGCCGGGCGGACCGCTGCGGCCGCCGCTGGTGCCGATGGCGGCCGGCGAACTCGACCAGCTGAAGAAGGTCATGAAAGACCTTGGCGCGCTATAAGATCTCGACCCGCCCATGAAGGGCGGGTCTCAGAGTGTAGACAACCCCAGGCTGGCTAGAAAGGTCCAGATGCACGTCCTGGATACACTGGCCATATCAGCGCATCTTATCTGATGGTGACAGCCGGCCCGATTTTTGTGCGGGCCGCCCGGAAAAGCGCGCTACCGTTTCCTCCGCGACTAAATTGTGCGCATCGTTTGCAAAGACACGATTTGACAGCATCGGCCGCGTACTGTGAGACGTACGCAAGCAAGCGCTTTGGCGACGGCCCAGGACGGGCCTAGTCCCGACCGCGCCACGGATGGCATAGCGGTCGGGGGGAGCACAACGCCGCAGATGGGACTTTGTCGACAACCTGAACAGACATCGAAATGATGTCTGTTCACCAAAGCAATTTCGTCCACGGACCCTCAGGGCCTGTCCATCAGCCGGTAGCCCACGCCTGATTCAGTGATTATATAGCGTGGCCGGGCCGGGTCATCCTCGATCTTGCGCCGCAGCTGACCAATATAGACCCTGACATACTGGGTGTCTTCGCCGTACTCGTTGCCCCAAACCGCCTTCAGCAGCTGCTTGTGGGTCAGAACCCTGCCGGCGTGCTGGATGAGCACCTTCAGGATATCGTATTCGGTGGGCGTCAGCTTAACTTCCTGATTCTTGACAGTTACCCGGCGCAGGTTGAGATCGACCGCCAGCTCGCCGCAGGTCAGCGTCGGCTCGCTTTCGGCCGCCTGGGAGCGTCTGAGGGAAACCCGTATCCTGGCAACCAGTTCGCCAACGCTGAACGGTTTGGTAACATAGTCGTCGGCACCGGCGTCGAGAGCGGCGATTTTCTCCTGTTCCTGCTCGCGGACGGTCAGGACGATTATCGGGATCTGCGTCCAGCCGCGCAATTGCTCGACGACCGCTTTGCCGTCCATGTCCGGCAGGCCGAGGTCGACCAGCAGCAAATCCGGCTTGTCAACGGCCGTATGACTGATTCCTTCGCGACCGCTGGCCGCTTCCTTGACTTCGTACCCGTGGGCCTCGAGCGAGGCCCGCAATAGCTTCCTTATCTGGGGCTCATCATCAATCACCAGAATACGCTTGCCTTTATCGCTCATCACTGTCGCCTCCGTTCATAGGCTCGGGATTGTCGGTGGGCAGCGTGAAATGGAACGCCGTGCCGCCCTCCGGCACATCCTCCGCCCATATTTGCCCGCTGTGGGCATCGATAATCCCCTTACAAATAGCCAGCCCTAAACCGGTGCCGCCAATCGCCTGGGGGTGCTGGCCGCGATAGAACTTGTCGAAAACCCGCGGCAGATCCTCCGGCTTGATGCCCGGTCCGCCGTCTTTCACCGTAAGCTTCACACCCTGACTGTGGTGCTCGGCGGCAATGAGAATTTCGCTGCCGCGCGGCGAATACTTGACAGCATTATCCACCAGGTTAGCCAGCATCTGCTCGATAAGCACGAAGTCGGCCCGCATCAGGGGCAGGTCCTCGGCTACGGCAATACTGATGGGATGGTGGCGGGTCGTATCCTTTAGGCGGGCCAGGGTAGCGCCGATGACGTCCTCGGCGTCGCACCAGTCGATTTTCGGCCGCATCATGCCGCTTTCCAGGCGGGCGGTGTCCAAAAGGTTTGAAACCAGCCGCTCCATACGGGCGGCTCCGTCCTGGATATTCTCGAGAAGCTCCCGCTTCACCGCTTCGGTATAAAGGCTGTTAGCCTCAAGCAAGGTCGAGGCCGAGCCGATAATCGAGGCCAGCGGCGTCCGCAGTTCGTGGGAAATCGAGTTGAACAACGCCGTCCGTAGGCGGTCCGATTCCTCGAGCAGGGCGGCCTGACGCGCCTTCTCGGCCAGCTTGACCCTTTCGATCGCCAGGGCGGCCAGGCTGGCCCAGGCGTCGACCAGCCGTTTTTCCTCCGGCCGCAGCAGCTTATCGACAAGCCTGATACCGAGCACGCCGAACACGTCCTCGCGGCCCTTGAGCGGCACGAACAGATACTCCGCTTCCGGCGACGTAACGGTTGAACGGCCTGCGGCCCGGCCATTGCGGAAAACCCAGGCCGCTACGTCGTCTTCGGCAATCGCGGCCGGCTTATGGGCCACAACCCCTTCCATCCGGCCGGCCCGTAATGCCAGCTTGCCGGATTCGTCCGGCAGCAGGACAATCACGGCCCGGTCCAGTGTTTCGGCAGCGTGTTTGGCCAGCCGCTCAACGATAGCCTGCAGGTCGATAACGGCGGCTATCTGACGGCTGAATTCGTAGAGGGCCCGGATGCCCCGCTCCCGCATGCTGGCGGCCGCCGACTCCAGATGCATCATCTCGGTGCGGCCGCCGATGAGGAAAGCTACGATCAGGAAGGTGAGAAAACTCCACAGATAACGGGTATCACCTACCGTAACTGTATATAGCGGCGGGATAAACAAAAAGTCAAAGCAAAGCACGCCGCAAAAAGCGGTGAAATAGGATGGCCAGCGGCCCCACCAAAAAGCGCTGAGGATTACCGGCAATTGATAAATCAGGGCGACGTTGGCTATCTCGATCATATCCTGCACAATCAGGCTACCGATGGTAACCGTAGCTACCATTGCCAGACTGCGCAGGTAGTAGCGCCAGGGAAACGCGACCTGCGGCTTTACAATCGGCAGCGCAGCCAGTTCTTCCTGCTCGGTTCCCTGAATAAAATAAACGTTGATGGCGCCGCTGCCGCGGACAAGTTCGTCGGCCAGCGAACCGTGAAAGAGCTTCCACAGCCAGCCGTGGCGGGGCTTGCCGACAACGATTGTGTTCACGTTATGGGTGCGGGCCAACTCCAGAAGTTCGTCGGCCACTTCCCGGCCGACAACTGTCAGTGTTTTAGCGCCCAATTCCTCGGCCAGGCGCATGTGCCGGGCGACCTGGCCCCGCTCGGCTTCGCCCAGAGGGAACCGCCTGGTAGGCGCCTCGACATGCACGGCCAGCAGTTCGGCCTGCAGGCCGCCGGCCAGCCGCCGAGCCGCACGGATAAGCTGGGGCGAAAACGGGCTGGCGCTTACGCATACCATGACCCGGCCGGCGGCCGGCCAGGGGCCGCTAATATGATGCTCGCGCATATACTCGGCCAGGTCCTTGTCGACATGAGAAGCCGTGAACCGCAGCGACAGCTCCCGCAGGGCGCTGATGTTGCCGGGACGGAGAAACTTGCGGATGGCCTGCTCGGCCTGTTGCGGCACATGGACTTTCCCTTCCTGGAGCCTTTTTAGCAGTTCCTCGGGCGGGACGTCAATGAGCTGGACCGTGTCGGCCGCCTCGATAATCTCGTCAGGCACAGTCTCGTCGACGACCGTACCGGTAATCTCGGCGACAATATCGTTGAGGCTCTCAATATTTTGCACGTTGAGAGTCGTATAAACGTTGATGCCGGCCTGGATAATTTCCTCGACGTCCTGAAACCGTCTCAGGTGGCGGGAGCCGGGAAAATTGCTATGGGCGAGTTCGTCGATGAGCACGAGGGCCGGCCGGCGGCGGATGATGGCGTCGACATCCATCTCGACGCCTGTCGCCCCCTGGTGGCTGACCTCTTTGCCGGCTATCTGCGGCAGTCCGGCCAGCAGCTGCTCGGTTTCCGGCTGGCCGTGGGTCTCCACCCAGCCGACTACAACGTCGGCCCGCTCGGCCAGCCGCTGGCGGGCGGCCTCCAGCATCGCCCGCGTTTTGCCCACGCCGGCGGCCGCGCCGAGGAAAACGGTCAGTTTACCTTTAGCCTGCCGGATTGTGGCTTCGCTCTCCGCCTTGTCCGCCATCGCCATAACCTCCTAATACAATACATGCTTTACTTCCACATTGCCGGCCAGGCTCCTGCCGTCCCATCTTTCCCCGTGTTATACGCCTAAAGATATCGGCGTCCCGCAGGGACGCCGAGGCCGGGGAGATGCTCCCCTTAGTATTTGCATAGTTGTCATAGCCTGTGTGTAGGTATTGCGGCGTTACTGTTCGAGATGGTAGGGCACGGTGGTCACGATGACATTATCCTTGAGAATCAGCGCCGTCCGCAGAATCCAGCCGGTCTGGTTATGCAGCAGCCGATGCCAACCCTTCTTGGTCTCGAATTCAGGGATGATCACTGTGATATAATCGTTGGGCCCCTTCGTTTTTGCCAGGTGTTCGATATAGCGGATAAGCGGCTTCATTAGCAGGCGATAGGGCGACTGCAGCACCACCAGCCTGACGCCGGGATTCCAGCAGGCCCACTTCTCCCGCAACCTGGCCTCCGACTCCGCGTCATAGGCGACATTTACGGCGATGATGTTATTGCTGAGAATCTTGGCGTACTTGATAGTCTCATAGACCACTTTGGTCGGCGAGGCCACCGGCACAACTACAATGTGCTGTCCGACAGCCTCTTGGCCGCCTTCGGCGATTTCCTCTAGGGGCAGGTGCAGCTGTTCAGCCATGGCGTTGTAGTGAGCGCGGATTTTCTTGAATATATACACCATTATTGGGATGAATATCAGGACAACCCAGGCGCCATAGAGGAATTTGGTTACCGTGATTATCAGCACGACCAGCCCGGTGACCAGGGCTCCCAGACCGTTGAGTAAGGCCTTAAAAAGCCATTTCGTGCCGCGCTCGCGGTTCCAGTGAACAACCATGCTGCCCTGGGCGATGGTAAAAGAAATGAATACGCCGATGGCGTAGAGAGAGATGAGGTGGTCGGTCTGACCGTTAAAGGCGACTATCAGCCCGGCTGCCGCGAGCGTCAGCAGGATTATGCCGTTGGAAAAAGTCAGGCGTTCGCCGCGGGTTGCCAGGTAGCGCGGCATGTAGCCATCCTTGGCGACGATCGACAGTAATACCGGCAGGCCGTTGTAAGCGGTGTTGGCGGCAAGATACAGCACCAGCATTGTCGTTATCTGAATGAAATAGTAGGCGGCCGTCCGCCCGAATATAGCTTCCGCCAGCTGTGACAGGGTCGTAACTTCGGGGATATAGGCGAGATGAAAGTGCATGATCAGGAAGGATATGCCGAGCAGCATGGTTCCCAGGATGCCGGCCATCCAGTAGGTGGTTACCGCGGCATTACGGGACGCGGGATGCTTGAAAACCGGCACGCTGTCGGCAATGGCTTCAACGCCGGTCATCGAACTGCAACCGTTCGCGAAGGCCCTGGCAATGATAAACAGCATCATCCAGTCCAGTTCTTGCTTGGCCGTCGATTCCGGCGGCAGAAAAGCGGCACCGGCCGTCATCGCCTGGTAAAGGCCTGCACCGATAAGGGCGAACATGCCGAAGAGAAAGGCGTAGGTGGGAAAAACAAAGGCGTTGGAAGACTCGCGCACGCCCCGCAGATTGACAAGCATCAGCAGGCCGAACAGCACGAAAAGGTCGATCGGCACTTCATGACCGGCAAGTTCGGGGAAAGCCGACACGATAGCCGCCGTGCCGGCCGAGACGCTGACCGCGGCTGTCAGGACATAATCGGCGAACACTGCGCCAGCGGCAATAAGGGCTGGCAGCTCACCGAGGTTCTTTTGGGCGATGGCGTAAGCTCCGCCCCCCTCGGGATTGGCCTTGGCCACCTGGACGTAGGAAAGAGCGACAATTGCCAGTAGCGTGAATATTGCCAGGGCCACTGGGGCCATATAGCCATAAGCGACGATCCCCGGTGCCGCCGTCAATATAAGCAGGACCATCTCCGGACCGTAGGCGACCGACGACAGCGCATCAGAGGAAAAGATCGACAGCGCCTTCCATTTGGGCAGCTTCTCGTGAACCAGCTGGCGGTTGTGGAGAGGTCGGCCGATAAGTATTCTTCGTATAGCCCGCATCATTTTGGTTGCATTGCCCCCTGATAGAGTAATCTTGGTATTAAAAGCTAATACTAGAATTATAGGGCCGATCCCCGTAAAAAAAGTATAAAATGTATCCGTTAATATATAAAAAATACATAAAAATCCGGGATAAAAAACGAAGGAACCAGCGCGATGGCTGGTTCCTTATTTGCCTCCAGTTATTTTGCGTTGTCGCCGTCAGCGTCAGACGGCCGGTTGAGTTCCTCGCGGACCAGGTAAAGCGGCCGCTGCTTTACTTCTTCGAAAATCCGGCCGACGTATTCGCCGATGATGCCCATGAATACCAGTTGCAGCCCCCCCAGAAGCAGGATGCTGGCTGTGATGGTCGCCCAGCCGGGCACCGCTTCCTCGGTCAAAAACTTGATATACAGGACATGAAGGGTAAGACCGACGCTAACTAGGCCTAATAATATGCCGGTGTAGAACGCGAAGCGCAGCGGCATTTTCGAATAGGCGGTAATGCCGTCGAGGGCAAAGTGCATCATCTTCTGCAGCGAGAACTTGGAAACGCCGGCATGGCGCGGCGGCGCCACGAACTCAATCCGCGTCTGGCGGAAACCGATAGCGCTGATCATGCCGCGGATGAAGCGGGCCCTTTCCCGGAAACGGCGGAAACTCAGAACCGCCTTTCTGTCCAGCAAGCGGAAATCCGAGCCGCCCTCACGGACCTGGACGTTGGACATGGCGTTCATCAGCCAGTAAAAACTGCTTGAGGTGAACTTTTTGAACCAGGAAACGCCCTCGGTGGTCAGGCGGATGGTCTGAACGACCTCGAAGCCCTCTTCCCATTTGCCGAGAAGCTGGGGCAGCATCTCGGGCGGGTGCTGCATATCGCCATCCATGGTAATCACGGCATCGCCGCCGGCGTGGTCGAGACCGCAGGACAAGGCAACCTGGTGGCCGTAGTTGCGGGCCAGTATGAGCGCCCGCACCCGCCGGTCGGCTTCGGCCAGACGGGCAACAATCGCCGGCGTGGCATCGGTGGAGCCATCGTCGACGAAAATCAGCTCGAATCGGTAGGGCAAAGGCTCGAGGGCTTTCAATACTTCTTTATAAAATATGTCGATATTGTCCTGTTCATTAAAGACAGGCACAACGATAGAAACAAGTTTCACCCGTTTCACTCCCCCTCTGTCATTTAATTTTACCTTGCCAAGCTTTGCCTGGTCAATAGCTGCCAGGTACAAGCGTGGAGGGAAAAAGAGCCCGGTGAGCGAATACTACTCCCGAGAGGAGTGCATATTTTGCAGAATATCTATCGGGAAATAGCCGCCAAAGCGGCCGCCGGCGGCCGTCTCAGCCGCGAGGACGGCCTGGCCCTTCTAAGCTGCAACGACCTGCCCTGGCTCGGGCATATCGCCGATACCGCCAAACAACGCCACAGCGACAACAATGTTTACTTCAACGTTAACCGGCATATCAACCTGACAAACATCTGCCTGGCTAAATGCAAATTCTGCGCCTTCGGCTGCGACTGCAAAAATCCGCAGGCTTATTTCCTCAGCAAGGAAAACGTCCTCGACCTGGCGAGCCAGGCCGCCCGCGACCCCGACCTAAGGGAGTTTCACATCGTCAGCGGCCTCCATCCCGACTGGCCTTTTGATTATTACCTTGATATCGTCCGCTCGCTTAAAGCAGCCTTACCCCATATCCATCTCAAGGCCTTCACCGCGGTAGAAATCTGCCATTTCGCCACCATATCCGGTCAATCGGTTGAGGAGGTACTCAGGACGCTTAAGGCGGCCGGCCTCGATTCGATGCCCGGCGGCGGCGCCGAAATCTTCAGCGAGCGGGTCCGCCAAGCCATCTGCCCCCAGAAAGCCACGGCGGCTGAATGGCTGGCAATCGCCCGAACGGCCCACAACCTCGGCATCCCCACCAATGCCACTATGCTCTACGGCCACATCGAAACCGCCGAAGAACGGATCGACCACCTGTTGGCCCTCCGCAAGCTTCAGGATGAAACCGGCGGTTTCCAGACCTTCCTCGCCCTACCCTTCCTGCCGGACAATACCGGCCTCGCGGCTGAAGTCGCGCGGGTCTCGGCCTGGGAAGACCTCAAGATGGTGGCCGTATCCCGCCTGATGCTGGATAACTTCCGCCACATCAAGGCCTACTGGGTGATGCTGACCCTGCCGGTCGCCCAGCTGGC
>JAEZLU010000041.1 GCA_023415075.1 Bacillota bacterium | reverse complement strand
CCGATACCGAACTTCGAAGTCACGGCGGCGTTGATGTCGAGGAGCGACAGCTGCAGCGCCTGGGCCTTGGCCGCGTCGCCCTTCTTATAGAGGTCGATGATCTCGACGCACTTGTCGGGGATGACGTTGGCCAGGGCCATCGTACCGCCGGCCGCCCCCAGCATCAGCGACGCGTACAGGAAACTGGTCGAGCCGGCGAACACCGCGAAATTCTTGTCGGCGCCCTTGATGGTCTCGGCGATCTGGACGATGTTGCCGCTGCTGTCCTTGATGCCGATGATGTTCTGGTGCCTGGACAGCTCGCAGATCAGGGCCGAGTTCATCTCCACCCCGGTGTTGCGGGGCATGTTGTAGAGGATGACCGGGATGGGCGAGGCGTCGGCCAGTTGGCTGAAGTAGGCCTTGAGCACATCGTTGTTCATGCCGCCCTTGTAGTACCAGGGGGTGACGACCAGGGCGGCGTCGCAGCCGACCTCGGCCGCCTTGCGGGTCAGCCGGAGAGTGGCCTGCAGCGACTCGCAGCCGGTGCCGGCAATGATACCGCGGCCGGCCGGGAAATTTTTGCGGGCGAAGGCAAACAGCTCGACCTTCTCGGCCTCGTCCAGCAGCGGGAACTCGCCGTTCGAGCCGCAGACCACCAGGCCGTCCAGGCGAGAGGCGGCCCATTTGGCCAGGTTTTCCTTAAGCTTGCCGTAGGCAATCGCCTCGTTAGCCTCGAAGGGCGTCGGGATGGGCGCGTAAGCGCCTTGCAGTTTAAACAACGCAATCACTCCATTGGATTTATTTTTCCATATATCTTAACAATTCCCACCCGTCGACAAAAAATCCTGCAAGACCATAGGCCCTGCAGGATTTTTCCTTTTCGCGCGCGTCCGCCTAGCCGGCGAAGCGGCCGCCCAGACCGGCGGCGACGACGTGGCGGCTTAGGCCGAGAGCGGCTGCCGGCAGCCCGAGCCCCAGGCCGACCAGTTGGGCTAGGTGCAGGCACGGCATTTCGCCGGCCACGCCGGCATCCGGCTGGTACATATCGAGTTGCATCTGGCACAGCGGGCAGGGCGTCACCAGGCAGTCAGCCTTGGCGGCCAGCGCCCCTTCGGCCGCCCGGGCCGTCATCTTGAGGACATCGCCGGCAGCCGGGTAGACGGCGTGGAAACCGCAGCACTTCAGCCGTTCAGGCGTCGGCACCGCCTCGGCTCCCAGGGCGGCGATGATCCGCTCGATGCTTGTCGGCGCCAGGGCATTCTCGAAAGTCTGCACCTTCGGCGGCCGGATAGTATGGCAGCCGTAGAAGGGCGATACCTTAAGGCCGTTAAGCGGCCGCGTCACACCAGCGGCCCAGGCGTCGACGTCGCCGGCCAGTTCCCACAGCAGGTGGGTGACCTCGACCGTGCCCTTATACTCCAGGCCGCCGGCCGCCAGATAGCGGTTGACCTCGTCCTTGGCGCCGCCGTCCAGCTCCTGCTTGGCCTTGCGCAGCATCAGCGTGCAGGTGCTGCAGACGGTCAGCACCGGCAGGCCGCTGGCCTCGGCCAGCGCCAGGTTGCGGGCGTTGGCCGCCAGCACCCCTTTTTCGTCAATATCCTGGACATGGCTGGCGCCGCAGCAGCTCCAGCCCGGTATCTCCACAAGCTCGACCCCGAGCCTCGCCAGCACGGCCTCAGTAGCCTGGCGGCACTCGGCGGCGGCCTGTTCGAGGACGCAGCCCGGGAAAAAAGCGTAGCGTTTCTTCACGACTTGTCAGCCTCCTTCGTCGCCGCCAGAATCCGGCACAGACCCTCCTGGCCCTCGACTCCCTTGCTGTGGAAGACGGCCAGCGGATTGAGCTTGCCTCGGCTGAGCATCCTCAGGGCAAAGGGGAATTTGGCCATATTCTTCAGCACGCCCTCGGTCCGCAGGGCCATCTTGACCTCGTTCAGGCGGCCGGTTGCCGCCAGGTCGGCGGCGAAGGCCTTGGCGTGGCGCGGGCCTAGACCATCGTCGTAGCCGGCGGCCACCGTCAGCGACCGCAGGCGGGCGATATCCTCGGCCGGCTCAAGATTTTTCGGGCAGTTGGTCACGCACTGCATACAGTGGACGCACTTCCACAAACCGTCGGCCGCCAGCGTCGGCACGGCGTGTTCCAGCGGCGCCCGGTCGCGGGAATCGTCGGTATAGCGGCGGGCGTGGCTATATACATACGGTTCGTTGAAATCGCTCTGGTCGTACGACAGCTTGCCGCACTCCGAGGCGCAGCAGCCGCAGAGGATACAGTCCCACATCAGGCGCAGCTTCTGGAAGTCGGCCGGCGACTGCCGGCAACCCTCGGCCGCCGAAAACTCCTCGCAGGCGATGAGGCCGGGCTTCACCGACGCCAGCCTTTCGAGCTTGGCTTCCCAGTCGACCACCAGGTCGCTGATCACCGGGTAGTTGCCGATCGGCGCCAGCGTAAGCTTCGGCGAGCCGAAACCCTCCACCAGGTCGTCGACCCGCGTGTCGCAGGCCAGGAAGGGGCTGCCGTTGACCCGCACGGCGCAGGCCCCGCAGATCGCCGACCGGCAGGACGCCGTGAAATTCAGCGACGGGTCGATCTCCTCGCGGATTTTGATGAGGGCGGCCAGCAGCGTTATACCGGGCTGACAGTCAAGCTCATACTCCTGCCGATACTCCCGCTGGCCGTCGTAACGGTTTATCGTAAAATTTATCTTCGGCATCAGTACTTTCGCACCTCCGGCTGATACTTCCCGATCACCGCCGGCCGGTAGGAGAGCCGGTAGTCGCCGTCCTGCCAGTGCACCAGGCTGTGCTGCAGGAAGTTCACGTCGTCACGCTGGCGGAAATCCTCGCGGGTATGGGCGCCCCGCGACTCCTTGCGGTGGAAGGCCGCCAGCGCGGCCGCCCGCGCCAGCTGAATCAGGTTGCCCACCTCCAGATAATGGGTAAAGGCGCTGTTATACACCGGCTTGTCGTTACCCACCCAGGCCTCGCCGTACGCCTTCTCCAGGCCGGCCAGCTCGTCCTGGAGCTCGGCCAGCTTGGCGCCGGTGCGGAAGATGCCCAGCTTATTCCACAGCAGATCGGCCAGCTTGTCCCTGAGCTCAGGCACATGCGGCCCGTTCTTCCTGGCCGTAACCTCGCGGAACCTTTCCCGCCAGGCGGCTGCCTGGCTTTCCAAAAGATCGCTGGCCGTCGCCGCCGCCTTTTTGGCGTAGGCCGCGGCCGCCTCGCCGGCCACCGTGCCGGTGACCATGGCGTCGGCCAGCGAGTTGCCGCCCAGGCGGTTGGCCCCGTGGATCGACACGCACGAACACTCGCCGGCGGCGTACAGGCCGGCGATACCGGTGGCCATCGTCCGGAAATCGGCGACATCAATGCCGCCCATCGAATAATGGGCCGTCGGCCTGATCGGCAGCGGCGCCTCCACCAAGTCGACGTTCTCGAACAACAGGCCGACGTGGCGGATCTGCGGCAGGCGGTCGAGGATCTTCTCCCGCCCCAGGTGGCGCAGGTCGAGCTGGACATAGGCCGTCAGCCCTTCGCCGTAACCGCGGCCCTCGATAATCTCGGTCTCGATGGCCCGGGCCGTGATATCGCGCGGCGCCAGCTCCATCTTGTCAGGCGCGTAGCGGGCCATAAAGCGCTCGCCCTGGTTATTCACCAGGTGGCCGCCCTCGCCGCGGGCCGCCTCGGTGATGAGGGCGCCGCCGTTAGCCACGCCGGTCGGGTGGAACTGGATCATCTCCGGGTCCTTGAAGGCCAGGCCGGCCCGCAGGGCGGCGGCCACGCCGTCGCCGGTCGAAATGTACGGCGTGCTTGTCCGCAGCCAGTACATCCGCGTGTAGCCGCCGGTCGCCAGGATTACCGCCTTGGCCTGCACCGGCTCGATCTCGCCGGTCTTCAGGTCGCGGACCACGGCGCCGACGCACACGCCGTCGTCGACCACCACGCCCAAAAGCTGGCGGTCCATCAGGAAGGTCGTCCCCGCCCCCAGGGCGAAGTCGAAGCAGGAATGCAGCAGAATATGGCCGGTCTTGTCGGCTGAAAAATTCGTCCGCGGGTGGGAGTGGCCGCCCATCATCCGGCCGGCAATGCTGCCGTCCTCGCGGCGGCTGTAGGGCGTACCCCAGAAGTCGGTCTCCTTGACCGCCTCGGCCGCCTTGGCCACAAAAAATTCGATGGCGTCCTGGTCGCCCAGATAATCGCTGCCCTTCACAGTATCAAAGGCATGGCTGTCCAGACTGTCCTTCTGGCCGGGGAAGTCGAGCACGGCGTTTATCCCGCCCTCAGCCATGCAGGTCGCCGAGCGGGTCGGCATCATCTTCGAGATGACCGCCACCGACAGGCCACCGGCCCTGAGGGCCGCCACCGCCGCCCGCAGACCGGCGCCGCCTGAACCGACTATAAGCACATCGAAACTACGCATATTACACCTCATTCGCCTCAATATTGCCGCGATCAAACACCAGCGAGACGGCAAGCAATTACGACAGTTTCTGCATTCTCCGGTTATTATCCTCTTTCATCGTGAATCTTTTCCCTAATGTCGACTGTCGATACCTGGCGAAAACTCCCGGCCGCTGGCATTGACCGCAACTTTCGCCTGCCCCGGTTGCCTGCGGCCCGGCTTGACGCTGCCGGCAAAACGTGGCACCATAGTACCAGATACAGAGTGTTTGGAGATGACCCTGATGAACAAGCTTCGGCTAAAACACCCGGCCGCCGCCGTGCTGCTGGCGGCCGTAGTCCTGGCGGCCCTGCTGGCCAGTGGCCGCCTCGGCCCGTCCTTTCTGGTCCCCCTGCCCCGGGGCCCGGCCAAAGTCACCGTCGCCCCCGTAAGCCTAATGGACAAGGAGACGCCGCTCACGCTGACCGGCGCGGTCGAGGACAGCCAGGCGGCAATCGTCACCGTCCAGCTTGCCGGCCGCGTCAGCGAACTCTACGTAAAGAACGGTCAGGTTGTCAACGCCGGCCAGCCGCTGGCGAAGATCGAGGGCAGCGGCGGCGCTGCCCCGGCCGGGTCGGCGGACGCCGGCAGCCCCGCCGGTGCCCAGGCCGCCTACGACAGCGCCCTCAAAGACTACAGCCGCTACCAGAAACTCTACGACCAAGGAGCGGTGGCCCGCCGCCAGCTCGAAGCCGCCGCCGCCCGCCTGCAGACCGCCCGTGAGGCCCTGGCCGGCAACCCGGCCGCCGGCCAGGGCGCCCAGCCCTCCGGCCCGTATGAGCTCACCGCGCCCATCGGCGGTACGGTCACCGGCCTCACTGCCGCCGTCGGCGCCGCCGTCCGGACCGGGGAGCAGCTCATAGTGCTGCAAAACGCCGGCGAGGTGAGAATCGTCGCCCACCTCGCCCAAAAAGACCTCTATCTTGTCCGTACCGGCACCGCCGCCCGCATAACCGTCGCCGACACCCCCGGGCGGGTCTTTGCCGGCCGGGTCGAGGCCATCTACCCCGAGGCCGGCGCCGCCCAGCCCACCTTCCGGGCCAACATCAGCCTCGACGGCGCCGGCGGCCTTCTCAAAGCCGGCATGGCGGCCACTGTCAGCTTCAGCACCGGCCAGGGCGCCGTCGTCCGCGCCGTGCCGGCCAGGGCGGTAGTCCGCGAGCAGGGGCTCGCCATCCTCTACCTGGCGATCGACGGCAAGACCGTCCGCCAGCAGGTAACCACCGGCGCCATCAGCGGCGACTATATCGAAATAACCTCCGACCTGCCGCTCGGCACCCTTGTCGTCACCGGCGGCGCCGCCGGCCTCAAAGACGGCGATCTAATCGAGTTTCAATAATAAAAATCCGGAACAAGCACCAGCCTGACCGGCATATTCGAGCCGCCCGGCGGGCTGAAAGTCAGCGCCAACGGCTGGCCGCCCTCGAAAAAGCCCACCAGGGCATAGTCGCCCGGCCCCTCGCCGCCGAAGGATACCCCCTCCTGCGGCGTAGCTATCGGTCCGTGCTCGGCCCCCCGGTACTTCACGCCGACCGCCCCGGCGTAGTGTCCGCCCCGGGGCGTAATATAACAGCCGAAGCGAATCTTGGTCGTCGACGACAGCACGATGCGGTAGACCACGCCGTAGTTGCCGTAGTTGACCACCGGCGAGCCGTCGGTGGCGTCGACCCCCTTCAGAAAGCCGTCGACCTTGTTGTCGGCCAGCGTCATGCCCACCGCCCCCTGGCTCAGCGGGTCGTAGGCCTTGAGCGGCACCACCAGCCGGTTGGCCCCGCTGAAGGTGCCCCGCAGATGGACCTCGTCGGCCGCCAACACCTTGGCCTTACGGGCATATTCGACGCCATCGTCCAGCAGCGGCGCCATCACCACCTTCACCGTCACCGGCCGGTCGACCGCAAAATCGAAAATGCCGTTAATCAGCATATTCGGCAGCACGGCGAACTCGCCGATCGCCGCCGCCAGCGACACGCTGCCGCCGGGCGAAACTCTCAGCCGGTACTCTTCGGCGCCGGCCAGATACTCGGTCACCGCCTCCTTGCCGACCGCCATCCAGTCATAACCCGGCCCGCCCAGCCCGTAGCGGCTGACGACGATATTCGCGGCCTTGGGGCCGCTGTTTTCCAGGACGACCGCCAGCTGCTTGGCGGTCGCCGTTGCGTTTACATGATAAAAGAACAGCCGGACATCGCCTTCGACCTTGTCCTGGTATAGGATGCCGTCCGCCGGCACCATCTCCGGACTGTCGGACAGCAGCAGCTTGCCGCCGCTGGAAATGAACGCCGCCTTCAGCTCCGGCAGCGTCCTGGCGTCGGCCGCTATCGGCCCCGCCGCCTCGCCCCGGCCGGTCATCCCGGCTAACAGGAACACCATCAACACTAGCTTCAAAAAATGCCGCATACGCTACCTCGCCGAAAACAGATTAAGCCAGATGCTCTAGGCCTCTTGGCTTTCCTGATGACAATTACATATCTATTTTACCATAAGCTGCCATCAGTCGCCACCTGTCTGACCGCCGAAACGGCCCCCACCCCGCGGCTACCTGCCAAAATCGGCGGATAACGGGCCCATTCCGCACTTATCATGACAAAACCCCGCCCCTTGTCGACAGGGCGGGGTTTTTCGCTAGTGATTAAGCACCTTGCTCAGGAACTGACGGGTGCGCTCACTCTTTGGCGACCCGAAGAAAGCGGCCGGCGCCGCCTCCTCGACGATCACCCCGTCGGCCATGAAGATCACCCGGTCGGCAACCTCGCGGGCGAAGCCCATCTCGTGGGTCAC
>JAEZLU010000033.1 GCA_023415075.1 Bacillota bacterium | reverse complement strand
CGGCCACGCCCACTTTGCAGCCGCCGTAGTTCTGGCGGTGGTAGGCGGCGAAGATCTCGACGTATTCCTGGGCGTACTGGTATTCGCCGCACATGAAGACTTTGTCCCAGGGCACGAAGACGTCGTTCAGTACGGTGAGCGTCTCGCCGCCGACGATGGCGTACTCGGCGTTGCCTGTGTCGATGTCCCCCTGTAGCCGCCGTCCGTCGTTGGTCTGGCGGCCGAAGATATGCACCACCCCCGGGGCGTCCACCGGCACGGCGCAGGCCACGGCGTAGTCTTTGTCTTCCGGCCCCAGGTTGGTGGTCGGCAGGATGAGCATGGCGTGCGAATTGACCATGCCGGTCTGGTGGGCCTTGGCCCCGCGGATGACGATGCCGTCGGCCCGTTTTTCGACAATATGGACGAACAGGTCGGGGTCGGCCTGCTGGCCCGGCTTTTTGCTGCGGTCGCCTTTGACGTCGGTCATCGAGCCGGCGATCATCAGGTCTTTTTCCTGGACTTCTTTGAGAAAGTTGACGAAGCGCTCATGGTAGTTGGTGCCGAACTCCTTGTCGACCTTGGCGGTGACGATGAAGGTGGCGTTCATGGCGTCGAAGCCGACGCAACGCTGAAAGCAGGTGCCGGTCTGCTGGCCTATCATCCTGAGCATCTTGACCTTCTTGACAAGGTCGTCGGTGCTTTGATGCAGGTGGGTGAAGCGGTTTATCTTCTTGCCGGTCAGGCTGGAGGTAACGGTCATCAGGTCGGCGTACTCCGGGTCGTGGGCCAGTTCGTAGGTCATGGCCGCCGAGTTGACATGGGGCCGGGTCATCGGGTCGTCGACGACGCTTTCGATCTTCCGGCCGTTGCAGTAGATGACCGGTTTGAGTTTGCGCAGGCTATCGAAATACTCGGCTTTATTCATCATGGCTTATCTCTCCCCTGATTTGACTATTTTTCTGCTTTGGCTTAGACCCATTTACGTTTCATCTCAGCCCACTCCCGCTCCCGCTGAGCCTCGATGGCTGCCCAGTGGGCCGGCTGCAGATGACTGAACCGCTTCTGGCGGCCCAGATACTCGCTGACATCTTTGAACTTGGCCGGCACCTGATTCAGCGTGACCTTGCCGTCCTCATACTCGGCCAAAAACCACAACCCGGCTTCGACCGCCAGCCGACCGATCTCCATTGTCTGATCGGAAGGAAAACCCCAGCCGGTCGGGCAGGGCGCCAGGATGTGGAGGAACGCCGGGCCGTCGGTGTTCTTGGCCTTTTCAACTTTTTGCAGCAGGTCCTGGGGATGGCTGGCGCTGGCGGTGGCGGCGTAAGGTATGCGGTGGGCGATCATAATCTCGAACATATTCTTCTTGAACCGCCGCTGGCCTACCGAATCGTCCGCCGTGCCCACTGGCGACGTCGTCGTGGCCGCACCGAACGGTGTCAGGCTGCTGCGCTGGACGCCGGTGTTCATGTAAGCTTCGTTGTCGTAGCAGACATAGAGAATCCTGTCGCCCCGCTCGACCGCCCCCGACAGGGCCTGCAGGCCGATGTCGGCCGTGCCGCCGTCACCGGCGATGCCCAGCACGGTGACATCCTTCAGCTTCTTGGCCTTGACGGCCGCGGCCATGCCGGCCAGTACAGCGCCGGTGGCGGCGAAGGGGGCGGTGAACGACGGCACGGAAAAGGCCATCTGGGGATAGATGCTGGTAACCGTCGACAGGCAGCTGGCCGGATAGGCGAGGAAAGTCCGCTCGCCGGTCACCTTGAGGATGAGCCTGGCGACAGTGCCGGCGGCGCAGCCCGGGCAGGCCCGGTGGCCGTATAGCAGTTCCTGGTCAGGCAACGTATTGACATTCACCATTGTTCCCACCTCAGACCGGCAAACTGGATTTCCTTTTCCGCCTGCCCCTCTGTCAAATTGATAAGCTTGCGATACATTGTCGCGATATTTTCCTTGGTTATATCGCGGCCGGACAGGCCGGCGACGAAGTTAAGCGTCCGCGGGCCGGCGCAGCCGCTGCCGTTCAAAGCCGCCTTGACTTCGGAGTACAGCGCCCCTTCATAGCCAAAGGAAATATCGCGGTCGATGACCCCGAGGCCCTTTACCCTGGCCCCCAGAGCCGCCACCCGCTCCTTGGGAAACGGCCGGAAGAAGCGGATCTTGAGCAGGCCGGCCTTGACGCCTTCGGCCCGCAGCTTGTCGACCACCATGCGGGTCGTACCGGCCACCGTGCCCATGGCCACCAGCACGTACTCGGCGTCCTGGCAGCGGTACTCCTCGGTCATGCCGCCGTACTCGCGGCCGAAGGCGGCGGCGAACTCGCCGTCGACCTTCTTGATGACCACCTTGGCCCGTTCCATGGCCTCATACTGCTGAAAACGGAATTCGGTCTGCCACTCGGGCGAGACGGAAATGCACAAGCTCTTGGGCTTCGCCAGATCGAGCACATTTTCGCCAGGGGCGTAGGGCGGCAGAAAGGCATCGATGGCCGCCGCCGACGGCATATGGACAACCTCATAGGTATGGGTCAGCACATAACCGTCCAGGCAAACCATCGCCGGCGTCCACACCGCCGGGTCCTCGGCAATCCGGTAGGCCTGGATGATGGTATCGAGCGCCTCCTGGGCGTTCTCCACATAAATCTGCATCCAGCCGGTGTCGCGCATCGCCAGTGAGTCGCGATGATCGCCGAAAATGTTCCAGGGGGCCGCAATGGTGCGGTTGGCGTTCATCATGACGATCGGAAAACGGCTGCCGCTTACGTAATGGAGCATCTCGCACATATACAAAAGGCCCTGGGACGAAGACGCAGTGAAGGTTCGGCAGCCCATGAGGGCCGCCCCCAGGCAGGCCGCCATGGCGCTGTGCTCACTCTCCACATTGATGAACTGGCAGTCCAGCTCGCGATTCTCGATGAATTCGGCCAGCTTTTCCACCGCCGAAGTTTGCGGCGTTATCGGGTAGGCGGCGATGACCTCCGGCCGGCATAGCCTGACACCGCAGGATACGGCATCGTTGCCGGACATGAACACTCGCGGCTGGGCCGCCAAAACCTCATTCATCGCTCTCACCTTCTTTAACCATACGGATGGCTTTGCGCGGGCACTCGTAAGCACACAGCCCGCAGCCCTTGCAGAAATTGTAGTCGATGGTATATACCGGCCCGCGGCGATCGATGACTCCGTCCGGGCAAATAAGCCAGCACTTCTGGCACTTTACACACTTGTCGCCGTCCAGCAGCGGCCGGAAGACCCGCCAGCCGGCGTTGGTCTCCGCCAGCACCCCGGCCTCGGCGTAAGGGCCGATAGGCATATCGGCCTTGCCGGCGGGAAAGCGGAACGGCCTCACCGTCTGCTTCGTCATGCCATCGCCTCCTTAAGCCGCCGGTACGCCAGGGCGACGACCTCTTTATTCTTGGCGCTGATAGCCACCGGCAGCATCATGTCGACTGCCTGCTGGGCCGCATCCAGCGAAACCAGCCCGGAAACGGCCACCAATGCCCCGAACATCGGCGTGTTGGTGATCGGCTGCTCCAGCACCGTCAGTGCCAGCCCGGTGGCGTCGATGGTGTATACCTTGTGGCCGGCAGCGGCGAAGTCCTGCGGGCGGCGGCTGGTGTTTATCAGGAGCACGCCCCCTTCCTTCAGGCCCTCACGGACATCTACGACCTCCAGCAGCGACTCGTCCAGCACCACCACATAGTCGCAAGAGTACACCTTGCTGTGATCATGGATCGGCTTACTGTCGATGCGAGTAAAACCGAGAACCGGCGCCCCCCGCCGTTCAGGGCCGAAAGACGGGAAGGCCTGGACATAATAGTTTTCGTAGAGCGAACCGGCCATCCCCAGGAGCCGGGCCGCAGTAAAGCCGCCCTGACCGCCCCGGCCGTGCCATCTGATCTCTATCAACTGTTATCACCTTATTCCTTCCGATGTTGTACGCCTGTTTTATGGCCCCGGCTATTTGCCTTCGTATATGCGCCGCAGCAGTGCGCGGACATCCTCTTCGGTTACCGGCACCGGATTGTTGCTGGTCGGCCCCTTGAGGGAACTCTTGGCCAGTTCATCGAAGTTGGCGTAAAAATCGTCCGCCGGTATGCCGGCTTCTTTAAGCGATGCAGGGGCGGCCAGCGACCTGGCCAGTTCGCGGATGGCGGCTATAAAATCCTCCTTGCCGATCCGTCGCCCCAAATAGGCCAGTTTCTCCCTTATTGCCACATCCTGGGCGTTGAATTCCATAACGAACGGCAGGCCGATGCCGACGCAAAGCCCGTGGCTCAGGCCGTAACGGCCGCCGACGGCATGAGTTATGCCGTGGTTGACGCCGAGGCCGACATTGGTGAACGAACAGCCGGCCATGCACTGGAAATTGTGAGCCTTCTCCCTGGCCAGCGGATCGCCGGTTTTGTAGGAAATCGGCAGATAGCGGAACAACCCCTCGACCGCCCCGGCAGCAAGACTTTCGGAAAAATCGTTGTTGTTCCTGACGACAAAGGCCTCCACCGCATGGCCTACGGCGTCCATGCCGGTCTGGGCCACCACGCTCGCCGGCATCGACAACGTCAGGTCGCCGTCGAGGATGGCGTAATCGGGCACGAAAGCCTGGCTGCGGCCCGACACCTTGATCTTCTCCTGCGGGAAAGACAGGACGGCCACCCAGGTAACCTCGGTCGCCGTGCCCGACGTGGTGGGAATGGCGATAAATTTGGTGCCCCGCCGGATTGACGGCAGGTTCTGGCGGAAATCCTTGACCACGTCGAGTTCCGGATAATCATAAAACAGACACATCACCTTAGCGGCGTCGATCGGCGACCCGCCGCCTAGACCGATGACGGCGTCGGGCTTAAACTCCCGCATTTTGGCCAGCCCGTCGACCACCACGTCGACCGGCGGATTGGCCGGCACACCGGAATAAACCCAGACCTCGCAGCCGGATGCCAGCAAGCCCTCCCTGGCCTTAGCCAGCGAACCGTTTTTGAAGACCGATTGGCCGCCGGTGACGATGAAGGCCCTTTTTAGCCCGAGCTCCCGGAGATAGGCGATGGACCCGCGCCCGGTAACGATCTTTTGCCCGTGGAACCTCAGTTCTTTCACAATCTCACCTCCCTATAAATACAAAAATAAGCGGCCAGGCCGGCCATAAACCAAAATCATTGATTTCATGTTATCAGGCCGTTGCCGCCGCTCTTATCCGATATAAAATGGATCTTACAAAACATAATCATTTATCGGCAGATTTTGTTATCATATTGTAAAATTCACTTTCATTTTATTTTACTATTATTAAACTGTCAACGCCTTCCAGGTCCCCTGCTGGCGGAAACCCGCCGCTATTGCCCGATAATTCCGTATATTCATGGCGGACGCCTCTTTTTTTCATACTACGGAACTCTGTTTCACATCCATTCGGGCATGAGAAAGGCGTCCGCAAAAACCGCGCCGCGGACGCCTCTCGATCGCCATCATTAGGTACTGCTGACAATCAGCCTAGCCGTCCCGGCCGCCAACGCTTCCGACGCCTTGGCCCCTTGATCCAGGCTACTTTTTCAGCATCGTCGCCTTACCGTCGACCACCAACACACCGTCCTGGTTGGTTACCGTCGTCCGGAAAATCAGCCGGTGCTTATCCTCGAGCTTCTCGATGCATTCGACGGTGGCAGTCACCGTGTCGCCGATCTTTACCGGCGCCTTGAAGGACAGCTCATGGCCCATATAAAGCGATTCGTTCCCTTAACGGAGAATAGCCCCTGAGATAACCATCCGCTGCACCTGGTTAGTGCCCTCGTAAATCTGGGCAATCTTGGCGTCGCGCATCAGCCTTTCCACCGGATACTCGCGGCTGTAGCCGTAGCCGCCGAAAATCTGCACAGCGTCGGTGGCCACTTCCATGGCTATATCCGAAGCGTACATTTTGGCCATGGCCGCCTCCTTGGAGTACGGCAGGCCGTTCTGCTTGTTATAGGCCGCCCGGTAGGTCAGCAGCCGGGCCGCGTCCACCTTGGTGGCCATGTCGGCCAGCATGAAGGCGATGGCCTGGTTGGCGGCGATCGGTTTGCCGAACTGGACCCTTTCCTTGGCGTACTTGACGGCGTAGTCGAGGGCCGCCTGGGCGATGGCCACGCCTTGGGTGGCAATGCCGATACGGCCGCCGTCGAGGGTGGCCATGGCGATCTTGAAGCCTTCGCCCTCCTTACCGAGAAGATTCTCCTTGGGCAACTTGACGTCCTGGAAAATGAGCTCCTGGGTCTGCGAGGAGCGGATGCCCATCTTGTGCTCTTTTTTGCCAAAC
>JAEZLU010000360.1 GCA_023415075.1 Bacillota bacterium | reverse complement strand
GAGCCTCCTCCTGGACGGTGCCGTCGAGGAGAGCCTCGGTATAGCCGCGGATTACGGTGAGCGGCGTCCGCAGTTCGTGGGAAATGTTGGCGACAAAGTCGCGGCGCAGCTTTTCCATGCGGGCCGTACCGGCGACAAACCGCTCCAGCTCCTGCGCCAGGACGTTGAGCGACCGGCCCAGTTCGCCGACCTCGTCATCGCTGTTGGCTTTGACCCTGGCGGCGTAGTCGCCGTGGGCCATAGCCGCCGCCGCCTGCTCCATATCGCGTAACGGCTGGGTTATCCCGCGGGCCAGCCCGCGCACCAGAAGGAAGGTGAGCAGGAGCGCCGCCAGGCCGAGACCGCCGATATAGAGGTACAGCCGGTGCAAGAACTCGTCCAGGCCGCGGACAGGCGCGTTTAAAATAACCGCCCCGGCTGCCGAGCCGTCGGCTTTGGCTACCGGTACGGCCACCAGCAGCACGTCCTCGCCATATACAGGATGATAATAACTTTTGGCCACTACCTGGCCGCCGAAAACAGGCTCAAGCTCACCGGCCAGCAGCCGCAGCATGTTGCCCATCGCCGGGCCAGGACCCATGCCGTGTCCGGGCCCCATACCATGACCGGGGCCCATAGCGGGTCCGCGCCCCATACCGGGACCGCGGCCGGCGCCAGGGCCGGGCGGCGTCGACACCGCCACCAGTTGGCGGGCCGAGTCCACCACCCACACGCGGGCGTCGAGGAAGGCGTCGACGCTGTTGATAAAGCCGGTGAACTGGCTTTGGTCGATCGTGCCGGCGTTATAGCTTTCAACAAGGCGGGCCAATTCGAAGCCCTTGTTGATCAGCTCCTGCTGCTTGCTTGCCAGGAAGTAGCCCCGCAACAGCAAAGAAATGCCCACCGACACCCCCACAAGCACCAGCACGACCACGACAATATAGCTGTAGAACAGGCGGCGCTGCAGCGAGCCTTTCACGGTCTAACCTCGAACTTGTAGCCGACGCCCCACACTGTCTTGATATCCCAGGGCGTATTATCGTGGGCGCCGGTCTTTTGGCGAATGCGTTTGATATGCGTGTCCACCGTGCGGGTATCGCCACAATATGTATAGCCCCAAACCGCCTCCAGCAGCTGCTCACGCGAAAATACCCGTCCCGGATGGGCCGCCAGATGCCAGAGCAGTTCCATCTCCTTGGCAGTAAGCGGTTCGGTTTTGTCAAAGGCGGTCACGGTATACGCGCGGCGATTTACGGTTAGGCCGGGGAAACGGACGATATCGCCTTTGGCGGTTTCGCTGTCTACGGCCTCGCCGCCGGGGGCCCGCCGCAGGACGGCCTTTACTCTGGCCACGACCTCCCGCGGGTTGAACGGCTTGGCGATATAATCGTCGGCGCCGATCTCCAGGCCGGCGATGCGCTCGTCGTCATCGGCGCAGGCGGTGAGCATGATTATCGGCACACGGGAAAACTTGCGAATCTGCCGGCAGGCCTCCAGGCCGTCGAGCACCGGCATCATGATATCGAGAATAACCAGGCTGGGCTGCAGCTGCTGAACCTTGACGATGGTCTCGGCCCCGTCGGCCGCCTCTGCCACGGAAAACCCCTCCTTGGTAAAGTAAAGCGCCAGCAGTTCCCTAATCTGGGCATCGTCGTCAGCGATGAGCACCATCGGCCCGGCCATGAGACCACCCCTTCCTCTTGCCCTTACGCCAAAAGAAAAGGCGGGTTAACCCCGCCTTTTTACCGCCTATATCCTATAACGCTCCGTCCAGGGCCGCAGCAATCTCCTTGCGGGGCCTGAACCCAACGATGCGGCTCTGTTCCGTGCCATTCTTGAAAATCACCATGGTGGGAATGCCCATAACCTTAAAGCTGGAGGCGATATCGGGCTGTTCGTCCACGTTGATCTTGGCCACCAAGGCTTTGCCTTCGTACGAGGAGGCAACCGCCTCCAGTTCTGGGGCCACCATTTTGCACGGACCGCACCACGGTGCCCAGAAATCCACCAGGACCGGCTGGGCAGCGTTCAAGACTTTGTCGGTGAAATCGGCTCGATCTGTTATATTCACTATTGCCATGCAGATTCTCCTTCCTGCGCTGTCTTTCCTGCTTTCCTCCCCCCACGGGGGGGTGGTAATTTCATTGTAAATAACTTCCGCGGTCAAGTCAAGCCGCCTGTTATAGAAAGGGCCTATAGGCCTCTAACCTTTTCCCTTCACCAGGCGCGATCAATTCGCTATATATTATGGCCAGGTCCGCTTACCTTTAAGCTTGGCAGATAAAAAGGTTAAAGCACTTTTTTCTGTTAACCCTCATACCATAAAATAGTCATTCAAGGAGGTGTAAATATTGAAGTCCAAACGGGTTAAGCCCCGCAAAAAGCCCGTTTCAACGCCGCTAGAGCCGCCGGCTCCCCCGGAATCAGGTTTTCCCGCCGACCCCTGCCTGGCCACGCTGCGCAAGGCGGCCGTCGCCGAACGCGAGGCCATCTTACTTTATCTCGACGCCGCCAACATGGTGGACCGCGAGCTGCGAACCCTGTTTATGGCCGTCGCCGAAGATGAAATGCGCCACTTTGTTCAGACCATGAACCTCATAGCCGGTCTCGACCCCGTCCAGGCCAAGGCGCTGGAAGCGTCCGGTCTGGACATCCTGGTCATGCCCCGGGCGGCCGTACCTAGATGGGCCGGCGGCTGGCCGCCGACCTGTTCGCCCCTGCCGGAACCCACGAGCGTCCAGCCGGCGGGAAATATGGCCGCCGTCGGCCTGCTCACCAAGGCCATGAACAGCGAACTCGACGCCATAAATCTGTATCAGGACTTTACCGAGCAGGCGCAAACCCCGGCCTGCTGCGACCACTTCCGCCGGCTGATGAACGACGAGAAACATCATGTCGCCCAGTTCATCGCCGCCCTATACGAATTAACCTGCGAGCCTCCGCCGCTTCTGGAGCACGATGGTAATATTATGTGAACTTTACAGACTCCGCCGATTTTGCTATTATTGCAATTAACAAACATACCGGGAGGATAGCCATGAAGCTTCAGGAAGCCATAGAATCCCGCCGATCGGTCCGCAATTATGAGGCTCGCCCAATCGATAAAGCCCAGGTGGAAAAGCTCATCCACGCCGCCATCCAGGCGCCTAGCGCCTCCAACGCCCAGCCCTGGGCGTTCGCCGTCATCCAGGACGGAAAGTTGCTCAAAGAATACTCCGCCAGGGCCAAAAGCCAATTGCTGGCCGGCATCGATCAGCAGCCGGGACTGGCCAAATACCGCGGCATGCTCGCCAATCCCGATTTCAATATATTTTATAACGCCGGCACGCTTATCATCATCTACGCCAAACCCGAAGGCCTCCATCCCGAGGGTGACTGCTGCCTGGCCGCTCAGAACCTGATGCTCACCGCCACCGACATGGGCCTCGGCACCTGCTGGATCGGCTTCGCCACCGTGCTGATGAACCAGCCGGCAGTCAAGCAGGAACTGGGCGTACCGGCGGACTATACCGCCGTCGCCCCGATCATCGTCGGCCATCCGGCCGGAAAAATCCCTCAGCTCGGCCGGGATGAGCCGGTCATTCTCTGCTGGAAATAAACACAAATGCAAAAAGCGGCCGCAAAAGCGGCCGCTTTTTTGAGTTTTACAGGCGGACAAACTTGATGCTGGTCGAACCCGGCAGGACACAGCCGCGATAAACGGCATAGTAATCCTCAAGCTTTTTGCCGTTCGGCAACCCCGGACCGCCGGCGAAATCGACCCACAGGTCGACCCAGAAAGCCGGCGTCGGCCGGAAAAGATAAGTGTCGGTCAAAAGGTGCAGGTCATGGGCAAAGCGCAGGCCGCTCTTGGCGGCAAGCATCCTGGTTACGTCGTTGCCCGGCTCGCCGGCGGCCGCCTCGGTGATCTCGTGGTCGACCCTTTTCTTCGGCGAGGCGTAGGGCCGGTGACCGTTGTCCAGCTTGATATCCCAGCCCCGTGCCACCAGACCGGTGTCGGCCAGCCGCTGAATATCGGACACATGGCCGACAACGAACAGCTCCTTATCATCTTCGAAAGCTACCATAGCTGCGAGCACTTGTTGCGAATTAATCATGACAAATACCACCTGTTCTTGTAATGCGAAGTCCCAACATTATTTTCGCTGCTTTGGCAAAAAGTCCTGTCAAAAGCTAAAAACCCATAACCCGTTTGGCGAGTTATGGGTTTTGCCGTATAAGTGCGGTGAGTAGTCTGTAAGCCGAGTTCTGTCCCGCTTGCGCGGTGATGATCATTTATCTGGGCCGTCAGTTGCCTGGCGGCTCTAGCGACACTACCCGGAAGGTTCTGCGGGCAGCTTCATCCCTTCCCTATTCGGTCTTGCTCCAGATGGGGTTTACCTAGCCAGTCAGTCACCTGACTGCTGGTGCGCTCTTACCGCACCGTTCCATCCTTACCCGGCGTTGCCGGGCGGTCTACATTTCTGCGGCACTATCCCTGAGGTCGCCCTCGCTGGCCATTAACCAGCACCCTGCCCTGCGGAGCTCGGACTTTCCTCGAACGCCCAGCGGCGCCCGCGATCATCTTTCGTACTCACTGCACTTGTTATCGGATTATTAGGATAACATGAAAGCGGCCTGCCGTCAATAGCTCAGCGGCGAGTATCTTCTGCCAGTTCGGCCCGCAGCGCCCTGACCTTGGCGGCTATGTCGGACGCGCCTACAAGATCGGAGATGAGAGCGATCACCTGAGCGCCATGGCGGCGGACGGCGCCGATATTACCCTCCTTGATGCCGCCGATGGCCACAAAAGGCAGTTTAATGTTTTTGGTCACATAGGCCACAAGTTCGAGCCCCGTGGGCGCGCTGGCGTCTTTTTTGGTGCCGGTCGCATAAACCGGGCCGACACCGATGTAGTCAATAATGCCGGCCAGGTTTTCGGCGGCTCTGGCCGTCTCCGGCGTATGGGTCGACAGGCCGACCAGCATATCGGCACCGACAAGCTCGCGCACTCTACCTGGCGGCAGATCCTCCTGGCCCACATGCACGCCGTCGGCCGCCACCATCATGGCCAGGTCTACGCGGTCGTTGACGATGAAAGTGGCGCCGGCACGGGTGGTCATCTCCCTTAGCGCCAGGCACTCCTCATACATATCGCGGGCCTCCTTGGCCTTTTCCCGGTACTGAATTATTTTGACGCCGGCCGCCAGCAGCTGCCGGACAACTTCGATATTGCTGCGGCCGGCGGAAAATTCCTCGCCGGTAATACCATATATATCGGTGGTCAAAAAATTAGCCATCCGCGGCCGGTGAATCATGGCAAAAGCCTCCTCTACCCTACAAACATGACATTATTTTAGCCTGATCAGCCGCTTTCGTCAAAGCATTTATTGGGAAATTCCGACGTCGGCCGCTACTCAACCAGAAGGATCCGGCCGCAGTTGTCGCAATAGGCCAGCTTATCGGCCGCCGGCGCCGTCTGGCCGGTAGGAATGCTCCGCCGGCAGCCGCCGCAGATGCCGCCCTCCACCCGGGCGACCGGCGACGGCAGCTTACGGCCGAGATCGCGGAAAAGGCGGAGCAGGCGCGGCTCCACGCGGGCCGCCAGGACGGTGTAGTGGCTTTCAATGCCGGCCAGCTCGGCCTCCAGGCGGCCGATCGCCTTGGTCATCCGCTGCTGCTTCTCGGCATGCAGGCGTTTTTTCTCGCGCAGGCCGGTGTCATCGAGGGCCACCCTTTGCCCGAGGTTCTCGCAATCGAGCAGGGCGGCCACCAAATCATTTTCCCGCTTGCCGATATCCTTGCGGAGGAACTCGCATTTGGCGCGGATTTGATCGATTTCCTTGACGCTCGTAATCTCGCCGCCGTACAGTTTTTTCTCCAGACTTTCGCACTGCCGGGTGGCGGCGGTCAGCTCGGCCTCCTGCCGGGTGCAGGCCACTTCAAGGGCCACCAGCTTTTCCCGTGCAGTCGCCAGGCTATGCGTCAACTGGCGGATCTCCTGCCACAGCAGACGTACCTCCTCGCTGTTGATCTTGGCTTTCTGGTTCGCCACAACCAGCTTCTGCTGCTCCAAGACCTGAAGCTCGCTCAATAGGCGCAGTTGGTCTTTCACACCCGTAGCCTCCTTAAAAATTCCTCGTCATAAGGAAAAAGACAGGCAAACTTCACCTGTCTTTAGAAAATACTGAACACATCCGTACTTGTATCGTCAATACTTATGGCTATATCCCAGCCGCCGGCAGCGGCACAGCCGGCCAGCCTGGCGGCGACAGCCTCCAGAACCGGTCGCTCGCTGGCGAAGTGGCCGGCGTCGATGATCGTCAGCCCGCAGGCAGCCGCCTCCAGGGCCTCATGATACTTTACGTCGCCGGTAACCAGAACATCGGCCCCGGACCTTACCGCCTCGGCGAACAGCCCGGCACCGGCGCCGCCGCAGACGGCGACTGTCTTCACCTGACGAGCGCCGGGGCCGCTCAGGCGCACCGTATCTATTTTGAGGGCAGACTTAACCAGGGAAGCAAAATCACCTAAGGCCAGCGGCCGGACAAGCTCACCCACCCGGCCGACGCCATGGTCGCGGCCGGCATTTTCCAGCCGATAAAGGTCGTAAGCCACCTCTTCGTAGGGATGGGCCGCCAGCATAGCCTGCACAACTTTATCGGCCTGGCCGGCCGGTACGATGGTCTCCAGGCGGAACTCGGCAACATATTCGAGTTTGCCGGTCTGGCCGATGAAGGGATTGGTGCCTGCCAGCGGCAAAAAGGTGCCAGTCCCGGACGCCTGGAAGGTGCAGTGGCTGTAGTTGCCGATATGGCCGGCGCCGGCGGCGGCCATGGCCTGGCGCACCGCCTCGGCATGGCTTTCGGGCACGAAAACGACGATTTTCAGCAGACTTTCGCGATAATCGGCCGACAACGGCCGCAAAGCCGTCAGGCCGAGCTTGGACGCCAGGATGTCGTTCACGCCGCCGTCGGCCGCGTCGAGGTTTGTATGGGCGGCAAAAACAGCGGCGCCGGCCCTCACCAGAGCGGCCAGCGTGCGGCCAATCGGCCGGTCGGTGCGGAGACTGGTAAGCGCCTTGAAAATCAATGGATGATGGGCGATGATCAAATCGATGCCACCGGTCGCCGCGGCTTCGGCCACAGCCGGAGTCACGTCAAGAGCGACCAGGACACGACTAACGTCCTGATCCGGGCTGCCAACCAGCAGACCGACGTTATCCCAGTCGGCCGCCAAATGGGCGGGGGCCAGTTCCTCCATCGCCGCCATGATTGTCCGGCACTTTACAGACATGCGTGTTTAGCCTCCAACTGGCTGATCTTCGCCAGATATTCACGATACTTCGCCGAAGAGGCCGCCTGCGGGCTTGCCGCCATCTCGGCCGCCACTTTGTTCGCCTGCGCCAGCAAGGCTGCCAAGTGGTCTTTCAGCAGCGGATGCCGCCGGGCCCATAGCAGCGGGCCGATATCGTCAAGAATGGGCTCATAGGCCTCCACCAGTCCAGGCTCGGCGGCCATAACCTCGTACAGGCGGCCGTCCTCCTCGACCAGCGCTTCGGCCACCAACCGCCAGCCATTCTCGGCCAGCCAGCGGCGGAGGGGAGCTGCGGCCTGCATCGGCTGGAGGATGAGGCGTTTAAGCGACCCGGTCACTTCCGGCCGGGCGGCCAAAATCTCGATGATGGTCAGTCCGCCCATGCCGGCGATGACCACGGTGTCCACCTCGCCGGCGACCAGGACGGTCAGCCCGTCGCCGAAGCGCAGGCTCACCCGGTCGGCCAGGCCTACGCGGGCCAGCGCTTCGCCGGCGGCCGCGAACGGCCCCGGATTGACCTCGCCGGCGATCGCCCGCGGCACGAGGCCCTCACTCACCAGATAGACGGGCAGATAAGCATGGTCGGTGCCGATATCGGCCAGGCTGCTGCCAGGCGGCACCAATGCGGCGATGGTGGCCAGCCGTTTGCCAAGTTTCATGCCATCGCCTCCTTTACTAACTTTAGTAGTTCGCCTCACCGGCAAAAAATCCTGCGGTCATTTTCCCAAAGGGAAGCGGCTAATGGGAGTATAAACCCGCCGGCGGTCAACCTCCTCGCTGAGAATGACGGCGAACTCGGTCACCGGAAAGGCCGTCCGGTCGATCTTATAGGCCGCCCAGGGCGGCGCCCCGGCGACGGCGACGACATCCTGGGCCAACGTTATATGCGGCCGCCAGGGGCGGTTTTCCGGCCGGAAGCCCAAAGGGGCCAGAACCTCCTCCACCTGCTGCTGCAAAGCTTTTAGCGGCCCGCTGTCGCCGGCCACATCCACCCAGACCACCCGGATAGTGTCGTTGCCGCCAAACTGACCAAGCCGTCCGAGCTCCAGGCAAAGGGGACCAAAACCTGCGGCTACTTCGTTAAGCGGCGGCGCCAGCAGCGGTACATCGGCCGTGGCAACCTCGCCGAGAAACTTCAGGGTGAGGTGAAAATTCTCCCGCCGTTTAAAGCGGCCGCGCTGGCAGTTGCTGCGAAGCTCCCCCTGGACAACCGCCAGGGCGTCGATAATATATGCGGGAAATTCGATGCCGACAAACAGACGCATGGTTTCCTCCGCTGCTAGGATTATTCTTACTTTGACATACCGGCCGTTTTTTCCTATTATTCCCGCAGCGGTAAAAATAAAAAACGCGGAGCTTATCGCTTCGCGCTTTTACTTGCTGGTGACCCGTAGGGGATTCGAACCCCTGTTCTCGCCGTGAAAGGGCGGTGTCTTAACCACTTGACCAACGGGCCATTATAGATGAAGTTTGGTGGGCCCACCTGGGATCGAACCAGGGACCGGCCGGTTATGAGCCGGCTGCTCTACCGCTGAGCTATAGGCCCTGAAAGATATTAAAACAGGTTTTCCGAAGAAGACCTGTTTA
>JAEZLU010000323.1 GCA_023415075.1 Bacillota bacterium | reverse complement strand
TCCCACCACAGGCGCTAGCGATTTTCGCCTACCCCACCCATGGCTTCACCGCCCCCTGGTTGATGATGAAATACGTCTGGCGCCTGCCCCGCGGCCGTAAAACCCATGCCGTAGTCCTGCCAGCACGGGCCGGCATCAGGATAAAGGGGGTATTCCTCCCCGGACTTGAGGGCACCGCCGGCTACCTCATCGCCCTCCTGCTCTGGCTCAAAGGTTACTCGGTGCGCGCCGTCGCGGGCGTGGACATGCCCAGCAACTGGACAGCCCTCCACTGGGGCCTCAGTCCCAAAAACACCGCCGTAATCGTCGACCTTGCCGAAAGCAAGGTGAAAAGCCTGCTGGCCACCGTCATGAGCGGACACCGGCATTACGACGGACTGGTCCAATTGCTCCTCGGCTTGCTGCTGGCAAAAATCTCCCTCATGTACCTCATTTTAGGCCAGCTTGTCCTCGCCAAGCTTTTTTTCGCCGCCGACGCCTGTACCGGCTGCGGTCTCTGTCGGACAATCTGCCCCAAACAGGCCCTGCGTCTGACGGGACAGCCGCCGCGACCATACTGGACCTACGCCTGCGACAGCTGCATGGCCTGCATGAACTTCTGTCCCCATAAGGCAATAGAGGTCAGCCCTCTCGTAATGACCCTTTTCTACTACCTGACCACCGTTCCGGTCATGGCCTACACGTTCGACTACATCGCCGGAACCTTCGGTCCAAACTTGGCGGGCGTACCCCTGCTCGGCTTTGCCATTCAGTACTTCTACATCATATTCGCCATTGCCCTCGCCTACTGGTTCCTCCACCTGTCTTTGAGCAGCCGCCTTCTGCGGGCGCTGGCCGGTAAACTCGCCCACACCCGTTATTACCGGCGTTACACCGCCCCCGGGGTGACCCCCGGCGACCTTTTGCGCAAAATTAAAACCGGGAGGTAACGCCCCCCGGTTGCCGGTATCATTTTGCAGCTGTTTTCGCCTTGCGGTACTGAGCGTAGGTAAGCGGCTCGTCGCTGGCGGCTTGCAGGCCGGCGGTCACCGCGGCCACGAACATTGTGTGAGTGCCGACATCCACCGACTTTTCGGGGATAATCTGCGCCTCCAGGTAGGAAACGCAGTTTTTCAGAATCGGGCAGCCGTTCTTGCCGAGAATATAGTCGACATCAGCGAACTTGTCGACGTCGCGACCGGAGCGGTAGCCGAACTTCCGCGGCGTCTCGCAGTCGGCCGCCGCGATCATCGATACGGCCAGGCGGCCGCTGGCCATTATATACTCGTGGGTCAGGTTGCGCTTGTTTATACATACGCCGATCTGCGGCGGGTAAACGGTCAGCTGGAGCACTGAATTGGCCGTCTGGCCGTTGATTTTTCCATCCTTGGTCGAGGTCACGACATACAGCCCGTAGCTTATGCTGTCAAGGGCGGCGTTGACCGTGGCGGCGTCGGCGGCGGCAACCGACTCGGACGTCAGGCTGCCGGTCGCCTCAGCCAGCAGGACGAAAAGGTCCTTGCCAACACCGCATACCGGGCAGGTTTCCGGCGGCTCATCACCCTCATGAATATAGTCACATACCGTGCATTTCCAGCGTTTCGCCGGCCGCCTGACCGGTTCGGGCCCGGCGGGCGCAGGCACGAATTCCTCGGGTCCGACGCCGCACACCGGGCAAACATCCGGCGGACTATCGCCCTCATGGACATAGCCGCAAACCTTACATAGCCACTTTTTCATGAATAAACCCTCCAAATGAGTCTCACCTATCTATAAGTCTACCATCGCGGCGACAGCCTGTTCAATAGCAAAGACAAGGTTTTTAGCGAAATCTGTCAAGTAATTGTGTCAGCCATCGCTGACGGCCAGGAGTTGGTTGAAATGAGTGAAGAATTGATCACTGTCCTCTATCGAAACGCCAAACCAGAGCGGGCCGCACCGATGGCGGCTTACATGAAAAACCAGTTCCCTTTCCTGGGGATAGGCAAACCGGAGCGGGCGGCTCTCGAGGCTCCCTTCATCCGTCAGGCGGTCAAAGCAGGCGCCGCCGACTGGCCGTTCATCCGCCATCTGTGGACACTGCCCGAGCGGGAGTTCCAGTACTGCGCCGTCGACCACCTGTTGGCCCTCGGGAAACTGCTGGCGAAGGACGCTATCGAAGAAATCGAAGGCCTGATAACCGCCAAATCCTGGTGGGATACCGTCGACAGCCTCTCGGTTGTGGTCGGAACGTTATGCGCAAACTACCCCGAACTGGTGGCCAGCCACATCCTGAGGTGGTCGGTATCACCCAACAGCTGGCTGGCCCGGACGGCCATCCTCTTCCAGCGCAAATACAAAACAGCCACCGATCGCGAACTGCTGGGCCGGATAATCACCCAAAACACCGGCTCCAAAGAATTCTTCATCAACAAGGCGATCGGCTGGGCCCTCCGCGAATACTCGAAAACCGACCCGGCCTGGGTCCGGGCCTTCATCGCCGGCCATCGCCTCCATCCGCTGAGCATGCGCGAGGGCAGCAAGTACCTGGCCGATTCCCCGGCAAGCAAAAAGCAGTAACCGCATGCGGTTACTGCTTTTAGTTCTGTTTAGGCAGCCGGGGCGGCCAGCAGCGCACGGAACTCGTCGCCGCTTATGGCCTCGCGATCGAGGAGGACGGCGACGGTTTCCTGGAGAACGGGCAGCCGCTCGCTGAGGAGGACGTGAGTCCGGGCCTCGATGTCCCGCAGCAGGCCGGCGATAGCCCGATGGAGGCTCTCCTGGGGCAGGTCGGCCGGCGAAATTATCCCAAGGTCGGACATGCCGCCGTGGACCAACTTACGGGCGAGATCGGCGGCCTGCTCAAAGTCGCTGGCGGCGCCGGTGCTGCGGTTGCCGAGGACGATCTCCTCGGCAACCGCGCCGGCAAGGGCCACCGCGATCCGCGATTTGATATAGTCAGCGGTGTGCAGGTAGCGGTCGCCGGCCTCGGTATGACGGACGTAGCCAAGAGCTTTGCCACGGGCGGCGACGTTGACGCTGGCCACCGAACCCGGCTGGAGAGTTTCGCCGGCGATGGCATGGCCGGCCTCGTGGATGGCGATGCGCTGTTTCTCCTCCGGGCCCGGCAGGCGATCGAGCCGCTCGCCGAGGATAACCTTATCGATGGCGCTTCGGAGGTGGCGCTCACCGATCTCCTGGGCGCCGTCCCTGAGGGCCAGGATGGCCGCTTCGTTGGTCAGGCTCTCAAGATGGGCCCCGGAAAAACCGAAGGTGGCGGCAGCGATCTCGTCGAGATCGATGTCGGCCGCCAGCGGTTTGTTGCGGCTGTGCAGGCCGAGAATTTGCCGGCGGCCGGCCTTGTCCGGCAGATCTACCTGTACCTGGCGGTCGAAGCGGCCCGGCCTCA
>JAEZLU010000068.1 GCA_023415075.1 Bacillota bacterium | reverse complement strand
TAAAATAAAATAATAACTTATCAATTAACATGCAAGGAGTAAAAAGCATGCCAAATATTGTCCGCCGGATCTTCGTCGAAAAGAAGCCGGCCTACGCCGTCGAAGCCCACAGCCTGCTGAACGAATTCAGGCATAACCTCGGCATCGCCGGCCTTGAGGCCGTGCGGGTCGTGAACCGCTACGACGTCGCCGGCCTAAGCGCCGACGAATACGCCCGCTCCCGCCTCACCATCTTCGCCGAGCCCAACCTCGATGACGCCTACGACGAGCAATTCCCCCTGGCCCGCCCCGACCGGGTCTTCGCCATGGAATACCTGCCCGGCCAGTACGACCAGCGGGCCGACTCGGCCGCCCAGTGCGTCCAGATCCTTACCCAGAAGGACCGGCCGGCGGTGGCCACCGCCAAGGTCATCGTCCTCAAAGGGACCATCAGCGACAGCGACTTCGTCCGCATCAAGGCGTACTGCATAAACCCTGTCGAATCCCGCGAAGCCTCGCTCCTCAAACCGGCCAGCCTGGAGATGAAGAGCGACGAGCCGCCGGCCGTGCCGGTGCTGGCAGGGTTCACGGCGCTGGACGCCGCCGCCCTGGCCGCCCTCGGCAGCGAACTCGGCCTGGCTATGAGCGCCGACGACCTCGCCTTTTGCCAGACCTACTTCCGCGATCAGGAGAAGCGCGATCCCAGCCTTACCGAAATCCGCGTCCTCGACACCTACTGGTCGGATCACTGCCGTCACACCACCTTCCTCACCGCCATCGAAGACGTCGCCATCGATTCTGGCCCGGCCGCCGCGCCGATAGCCGCCGCCTACCGGGACTACCAGGCAGCCCGCGCCGCCCTCTATCAGGGTAAGGACAAAGAAATGTGCCTGATGGACATCGCCACCATCGCCATGAAAGAGCTCAAGCGCCAGGGCCTGCTGCCCGACCTCGAGGAGTCGGAGGAAATCAACGCCGCCAGCATTGTCGTCCCGGTCGACGTTGACGGCCGGACCGAAGAATGGCTGGTTATGTTCAAAAACGAAACCCACAACCACCCCACCGAGATCGAACCCTTCGGCGGGGCGGCCACCTGCCTGGGCGGCGCCATCCGCGACCCGCTGTCCGGCCGTTCCTACGTTTACGCCGCCATGCGGGTCACCGGCAGCGGCGACCCCCGGACACCCATCGAAGAAACCCTGCCCGGCAAACTGCCTCAGCGTAAAATAACCATCGCCGCCGCCACCGGCTACAGCTCCTACGGCAACCAGATCGGCCTGGCCACCGGCCAGGTGGCCGAAGTATACGACCCCGGCTTTATCGCCAAACGCCTGGAAATTGGCGCCGTTATCGGCGCCGCCCCCCGCGAAAACGTCGTCCGTTCCTCGCCCGTGCCCGGCGACGTCGTTCTCCTGGTCGGCGGCCGCACCGGCCGCGACGGCTGCGGTGGCGCCACCGGCTCCTCCAAGGAGCACACCGAGGAATCGCTGGCCAGCTGCGGAGCCGAAGTTCAGAAAGGCAACCCGCCCACTGAACGGAAAATCCAGCGGCTCTTTCGCCATCCGGCCGTCAGCCGCCTCATCAAAAAATCGAACGACTTCGGCGCCGGCGGCGTAGCCGTCGCCGTCGGCGAACTCACCGAAGGCCTTGTCATCAACCTTGACGCCGTCCCCAAAAAATACGCCGGTCTCGACGGCACCGAACTGGCCATCTCCGAGTCCCAGGAGCGGATGGCCGTGGTCGTTGCCGTCGCCGATGCCGCCGCTTTCAGCGATTACGCCCGCGCCGAAAACCTCGAGGTCACCCCGGTGGCCGAAGTCACCGCCGACAAACGTCTCAAGATGTTCTGGCGCGGTCAGGCCATCGTCGACATCAGCCGCGATTTTCTAAACACCAACGGCGTCCGCCAGACCACCCGCGTCAGCGTCGCCGCCCCGGCGGCCGGCGGCTACTTCGCCCCGCTGCCGGCCCCGGCCGACCTAAAGGCCGCCTGGCTGGAGGTTCTCGCAGACCTCAACGTCGCCAGCCAGAAGGGCCTTGTCGAACGCTTCGACAGCACCATCGGCGCCGGGACCGTCCTCATGCCCTTCGGCGGCCTCCACCAGGCCACCCCGGCCGAAGGTCTCGTTGCCAAGCTGCCGGTCCTCCACGGCGAAACCACCACCGCCACCATCATGACTTACGGCTACAACCCGGCAATCGGCAAATGGAGTCCCTTCCACGGCGCCCTCTATGCCGTAATCGAAGCGGTCGCCAAGGTCGTCGCCCTTGGCGGCGACTACCGTCGCTGCCGCCTCACCCTTCAGGAATACTTCGAAAAACTCGCCAAGGACCCCAGCCGCTGGGGCAAGCCGTTCAGCGCCCTCCTCGGGGCCTACCGGGCCCAGAAGGAGCTCGGCGTAGCCGCCATCGGCGGCAAAGACTCGATGTCTGGCACCTTTATGGACATGCACGTGCCGCCCACCCTGGTGGCGTTTGCCCTCTGCCCAGCCGCCGTCGGCCATATCGTCTCCCAGGAGTTCAAGGCCGCCGGCAGCCAGGTCGTCCTTATTCCGGCCCCCCGTGACGCCAGCGACTTGCCCGACTTTACCGTCCTCAAGAAAAACTTCGCCAAAATTCATGAACTCATCAAAAGCGGCCAGGTGCTGGCCTCCCATACCGTCCGGAACGGCGGCGTCGCCGCCGCCGTCAGCAAAATGGCCTTCGGCAACCGCATCGGCTTTGCCTTCGTCGATACGGTAAAGCCGGCCGACCTCTTCGCTCCCGACTACGGCTCTTTCATCCTCGAACTGCCGGCCGCCGCCGATCCGGCCGCCCTCCTGGGCGATATCGCCTGGCGGACGCTCGGCGTCACCCAGGCTCAGCCGGCCATCACCCTCGGTAGTCTGGCCATCAGCCTCGACGAGGCCCTCACCGCCTGGACGGCACCCATCGAAGGCATCTTCCCGACCCGTACCGGCGACTGCGACACCAGCCTGCCGCCTGTCGTCAGCCACACAAAACGCAGCGCCAAAAAGCCGGCGGCCGTCGCCGCTCCCCGCGTCTTCATCCCCGTCTTCCCCGGCACCAACTGCGAATACGACAGCGTTCGCGCCTGGGAGAGGGCCGGCGGCAAAGCCGAAACCCTCGTCTTCCGCAACCTCACGGCCGCCGACGTCGAGGACTCCCTCGCCGCCATGGTCCGCCACATCGGCCGCTCCCAGATAATCATGCTGCCGGGCGGTTTCAGCGCCGGCGACGAGCCCGACGGCTCGGCCAAATTCATCGCCACCATCTTCCGCAACCCGCGGGTCAAAGAAGCGGTGAGCGAATTCCTCGAAACGCGCGACGGCCTGATGATCGGCATCTGCAACGGCTTCCAGGCCCTCATCAAGCTCGGCCTGCTGCCCTACGGCCGCATCGTCGACGAACTCAAGGCCGACGATCCTACCCTCACCTTCAACCGCATCGGCCGCCACGTATCCTGCCTTGTCCGCACCCGCGTGGCCTCCGTCCTCTCACCCTGGCTGGCCCGGGCCCAGGTGGGCGACATCCACACCATCGCCGTCTCCCATGGCGAAGGACGCTTCGTAGCCACCCCGGCCGTCCTCGACAGCCTCATCGCCGGCGGCCAGCTGGCCACCCAGTACGTCGACCTCGCCGGCCAGCCTTCAAACGATATCGCTTTCAACCCCAACGGCTCGGCTGCCGCCGTCGAAGGCATCACCAGCCCCGACGGCCGCATCTTCGGCAAAATGGCCCACTCCGAGCGCATCAGCCCCAACGTGGCTATCAACGTGCCGGGCGAGAAGGACCAGCAACTCTTTGTCTCCGGAATAGATTACTTCAAATAAGGGAGGCCGCTTATAAAGTCCATCTGCGGCGTTGTGCTCCCCCCGACCGCTATGCCATCCGTGGCGCGGTCGGGACTAGGCCCGTCCTGGGCCGTCGTCAGAGCGCTTGCTTGCGTACGTCCCGTGTACGCGGCCGATGCTGTCAAACCGGGCCTGTGCAAAGTGCAAAGTGGTATGCACAAATTGGTCGCGGAGGCAACGGTAGCGCGCTCTTCCGGTGCGCCTTGCATCTGGAGCTTTCTAAGCAGCCTCGAAGGAGAAGTATGGTTATGGCTAGTTTCTCCCTGGAAACCTTGACAATTGAGCAGGCCCACGCCGCCATGCTGGCCGGCGACCTCACCGCCCGCGACCTCGTGGCCGCCTGCCTGGCCCGCATTGACGCCTGCGACAAACGTGGCCCGGCCATTAACGCCGTCATTACCGTAAACCCGCGGGCCCTCGAACTGGCCGACGAACTGGACGCCAAGCTTCGCCGCCGCGGCCTCACCGGCCCGCTGCACGCCATCCCCGTCCTTCTCAAAGACAACATCCAGACCAAAGACATGCCGACCACCGCCGGCTCTCAGAGTATAGCCGGCTACACGCCGCCGGCCGACGCCTTCGTCACCCGCCGCCTGCGCGAAGCCGGGGCCATCATCCTCGCCAAAGTCAATCTCCACGAATTCGCCGTCTGGGGTGAGACCGTCAGCTCGCTCGGCGGCCAGACCCTGAACCCCTACGACCTCACCCGCAGCCCCGGCGGCTCCAGCGGCGGCACCGGCGCCGGCCTGGCCGCCGGCTACGGCCTCGCCGGCCTCGGCAGCGACACTGTCAACTCGGTGCGCTCGCCGGCCTCGGCCTGCTGCCTGGTCGGCCTACGACCCACCATCGGCCTCGTGAGCCGCGCCGGCCTCGTCCCCTACGCCCTTACCCAGGATACCGCCGGCCCGCTGGCCCGCACCGTCGCCGACACTGCCAAAGTGCTCACCGCCATCGCCGGCTACGACCCGCTCGACACCGCTACCGCCTGGAGCGTCGGCTACACCGACGCCGACTACAGCCGCCACCTTACCCCCGGGGCCCTGGCGGGGGCCCGCCTGGGCGTCGTCGAAACCCTCTTCGGCGCCGACGCCGTCCACCGTGAAGTCAATGATGTCACCGCCGCCGCCCTCACCGCCCTCAAGGATGCCGGCGCCACCCTCATCACCGTCAGCGACCCGGCCC
>JAEZLU010000271.1 GCA_023415075.1 Bacillota bacterium | reverse complement strand
GGCAAAGGCTGACTCCGGCGAGCGAGGCCCAATTTTCCATCCCTTCATCGAGTTACCAATAAAGACGAAAAGAGGAAAATGCAATGTCAGAAACGGTAGTCCCGGAAGCGCCCGCCAAGAAGAAGAGTAACCAGCCTTACTACATTCTGGCCGCTTTAGTCGGCGGCATCGTCTTCGGCTATTTTTTCCCCGGTATGGCTGACTCGCTGAAACCGATCGGCGACGCCTTCGTAAAAATGATCAAAATGATCATCGTGCCCCTTGTCTTCGCCACACTCATCACCGGCGTCGCCGGTACCGGCGACTTCAAAAAGATGGGCCGTCTCGGCGCCAAAACGATGATCTGGTTTACCTTCGCTTCAACCGTTGCCCTCGTTCTCGGTCTGGTGCTCGCCAATATCATCGAGCCGGGTTCGGGCGTGCCGCTCATGAAAGTGGCCGCTCCGGCCGGCGCCGATAAAGCTCTTAAGCCGTTAAGCAACGTCCAACTAATAATGAACGTTATTCCCAGCAACATCTTCGAAGCCCTCAGCACCGCCAACATGCTGCAGGTTGTTTTCTTCTCCTGCTTCTTTGGCGTGGCCACCGCCTCGCTGAAGGAACGCGGTAGACCAATCACCGCTTTCATGACCGCCGTAGCCGAAGCCATGTTCGCCGTCACCGGCTATGTCATGAAGTTCACTCCCTTCGCCGTCTTCGCCCTCATGGGCTGGACGGTCGGCAAATACGGTCTTGCCCTCATCATCCCTCTGGCTAAGCTTATCGCCACCCTTTACCTTGGGCTGGTCATCTTCATCGCCGGCGTACTGTGGACGGCCTGCCGGGTCATGAAGATCGACTTTCTCCAGGTCCTGCGGGCCCTGAAGCAGCCGCTCATCCTCGCCTTTACCACCTGCTCCAGCGAGGCCGCTCTGCCGCTTATGCTGGAAAACCTCCAGAAATTCGGCGTACCCAAGCACATCGCCAGCTTTGTCCTGCCCACAGGCTACTCTTTCAATCTTGACGGCTCTATCCTTTATAAATGCATGGCTCTTGTCTTCATCGCCCAGATGTATCACATCCCCCTGGATATCTCGACCCAGATCATGATGCTGGTGACCATGGCAATCGTCCAGAAGGGGTCGGCCGGCGTGCCCGGTGCCGCCTTTATGGGACTGTCCTTCGGCGTGGTTGCCTTTAATCTGCCAATGGAGGGCTTGTTCATGATCATGGGTATTGACCGTTTGCTCGATATGGGCCGCACCTCCACCAATGTCATTGGTAACGGCGTTGCCTCACTCCTGGTTTCCCGCTGGGAGGGTGAACTTCCAGACGCAGCCATCCAGGCGGCTTATCTGAAGAATTACGACTAAGGAGGTAACCGCGTGGCCGGACAAACCATCGCCGAAAAAATTTTCTCAACCCATGCCGGTACGGTAGTCCGTGCCGGCGACAACATAATCGCCGCCATCGACCTCGCTATGGCCACCGACGGCTCAGGGCCGCTAACCCTTGACCTCTTCCGGAAGATGGGCGGCCAAAGCGTCTTCGATCCGGAGAAAGTGGTCATGGTTCTCGATCATTACGTTCCCTGCCCTAATGACAAAGTTGCCGCCCTGCATGACAGTATGCGAGCCTTCGCCGATGCTGGCCAGTGCCGGCTGCTCGAACTCGGCGAAGGCATCTGCCATCAGCTGCTGCCGGAAAAAGGCTTCGTTCGTCCTGGCCAGCTCATAGTCGGCGCCGACTCCCACTCGACCACCTATGGCGCCTTCAACGCTCTCGGCACCGGCATCGGCTCCTCCGACCTGGCGGCGGCGATGATTACCGGCAAACTCTGGTTCCGCGTGCCGGAAACCGTCAGGATAATCCTCACCGGTAGCTTTCGGCCCTACGTCACCGCCAAGGATCTCGCCCTCTTCCTTGTAGGCACTCTGGGCGCCGACGGCGCCGCGTACAAGGCCGTCGAATTCGCCGGCCCGGCCGTAGACAAGCTTACCATGGACGACCGCATGACAGTCTGCAATATGATGGTTGAAACAGGCGCAAAATGTGCTCTCATGCCAGGTGATAGTATCAATCAGGCCTGCTATCATACGCCGGTAATTCCTGTCGTCGCCGACGCCGATGCCGTTTATGCCGAAAGCCTAAATGTCGATCTTGCCGCGATTGAACCTATGCTGGCTCTGCCTCATCAGGTCGATACCGTGGCCCTGGTTGCAGCTCACGAGGGGCTGCCTGTCCATATGGGCGTCCTAGGCACATGCACAAACGGCCGCATAAGCGACCTGCAACTGGCCCTTTCGGTCATGGGTGATGCACCGCTGGCTCCCGGCTTCGAGCTTCTGGTCGTCCCGGCCTCGCGGGCTATATACCTTGATGCTCTTAGACATGGCCTTATCGAAAAACTGGTGGACAAAGGCGCCGTTATTCTACCACCCGGATGCGGACCTTGCTGCGGTTCAAGCCCCGGCATACCCAGCGCCGGCGAAAATGTAGTCTCAACCGCTAACCGCAACTTCATCGGCCGGATGGGCAATGTCGGCGCCAACATCTACCTGGCCTCGCCGGCTACCGTCGCCGCCTGCGCCGTCAGCGGAAAAATGACGCAACCCGGGAGGCTGGGAAAATGAACTATCACGGCAAAGCTCATCTCCTGGGCGACAATATCAACACCGACTACATCATTTCTTCGCGCCGCAAGCGCGACACCCTGGACGAAGTCGCTCTCAGCAAATACCTCATGGAAGACCTGGATCCAGCCTTCGCCGCCCGGGTAACACCCGGTGACATTATCGTCGCCGGCCGTAACTTCGGCTGCGGCTCGGCTATGGAAATCGCCGCCCTCGTAGTC